>DUZB01000324.1 GCA_013349725.1 Deltaproteobacteria bacterium
GGTTGATGCCACGCACCATCAGTCCGGCCGGCCCGGTTCCCTGATGGATCATATAGGTAAGGCTGAGCAGGACCAGGACGGAGACGGAAGGCAGATATTCATCTCCAACCCAACCGATGATTACGGGATGCGCGATGGCCATAAGAAAAGAAAAAAGGGTAACATTGATCAGGTTGATATGTCTGAGCCCTTTCATATACAGATTTCTTAGATCGTCTCCAATGAGTTTGTCTTCGGAGAGGAGTCTCCCATGGAGCCTCCTGATTTTCAGAATGAACAACACCATAATCAGTGCGCCGGCAATCGCTGCAAGGGGATAGGGGTTTTCGATATCCGGTATGATTTTTTCCGCGATTTCACGAATCCAGAAGACGCCTGGCAGCAAGGCTACAACCGATGCCCCAAACACAAGGGTAAGATATTTTCTGGCACGATCAGAAGGAGACATCCGATCGCCCCTTTCCCAATAGCCCCCCATATAGGACGCAGCCGGGAGCAGAGGACCGAAAGCAGCCCCGGAAACATTTCTGGCGGTAAAAGGGAATTTTCCTCCAATCTCATACATCCCGGTGGCCTTGAGTCCCAGCAAGGCGGTAATCATGATGCGATCTAACGACCCCAGAAAGATAGAAATAGCGCCAAGCAACTGCACTTTGCCGCCGAAAACAAACAGATCACCAAATGCCTTTTTGGTAATGAGACTCGGTCGAAGCTTAAGCCCCGGCAATTTTTTATAGACCAGGCCCGTGCATGCGATCATTTCCGCCACGGTTTTAATAATGTATGCGTATAGCAGGCCCTTGATTCCGAACCCGAGGGGCAGAAATACACCTACCATGGCGACTTCAAATAGAGATGCCGAGACGTTAATTCCTTTGGATAGAGCGATTTCCTGAAGACCTTCAAGCGTGGACCGAAAGCCGCCAAGGGTAAAATCGAAACAGAATGCCAGGGCGGTTCCCAGAATCATAAACGAAGCAATCGATAGGAGTTCCGAAGACACATGGAACAGGTTGAGAATTGAGGGAAGGGCCAGGTAGAGGACAATGTAAAAGACGACGCAAAAAAGGGTCATGCACAGGATTCCGGTGGAAAGAAGAGATCCGATGGAGGCCTGGTCGTTTTGGGATTGATATTCAGCGGTGAACTTGACGTAAGCGCCATTGACTCCTATGGCCCCCAGGCCCGCATAGGAAAGGATAACAAAACACATGGACCAGAGCCCGAATTCCGCCAGATCAACATAGTGTAGAATGAAAGGGGTTAATGCCAGACGGCTCAGAAAAAAAATCCCCACGGCACCCATGCCGGCGATGGAGTTTTTGGCGACTTTCCGGCCAATCTGACGGCCGTCTTCTTTTCCCTGATGTGATATGTCTGTTCCCATCACGGTTTTAGGCCTCACGTTGCAGGAATGATCATTCTATATTCCCGCATTTCCTGGGCAGCTGCAAGCGGAAAACAGCCTTTTATGGAAACTGGTTTTCTGCAAAATCCCCTTTTAAAATAAGTATAATAGACTGAAATGAAGGACTTGGTCAAGATAATGCGTGTTTTAACTTCCTTTGCGACTATTTCCATTTGCCCAGCCTGCAGGATAAATACATGATTTCAATCTATATTCAAATAAATATCAGTCAGAAGATTTAAAACAAATGAAAAGACCGTCTGGATGTGGATCAGCCGACAGAGATCGTTTCCGGCAATTTGGTCTTTACTTGTAGCCATCGTACCGGTATCATTTATACGAATTGCATGACCCATCGAAGAGCCGATCCCGGATGAGCCTAAGAACTTCGCTGACGGTAAAGGAGGAACCCCATGAGCCAAGATACCATTATCGTTTTAGGGATACCGATAGACAACCTGACCATGGATGAAACCGTTTCCTCCGTGTTTAAGATGATTGAGGATTACGAGGTGGACGGACGCGCCCGCCAGGTAGCCACTGTCAATGTAGATTTTGTAGCCAATACCCTTTCCTGGCGTCTGCAGAAGGTCAGACATCCAGAATTGTTAGATATTTTAAGACGTGCCGATCTGGTGACCGCGGATGGCATGCCCATCGTCTGGACAAGCAAATTGCTTGGCGCCCCCTTAAAAGAGCGGGTAACGGGTGCCGATTTGACGCCAAGGCTTGCCGAAGAAGCAGCGAACCGCTCAAAATCCCTCTTTTTTCTGGGGGGCAAGGGCGATGTGGGACAGAAAGCAGCGGATCTGTTGAAAAGCAGATATCCCCGGCTCAAGATTGCGGGTGTCTATTCGCCTTTCGTGCATGTGGAAGGGGAGGAAATCGCGGAAGAAAGGGATCAGGATGAAGAGATCCTGAGGAGAGTCAATCATTCNGGGGCCCATATTCTCCTCATCGGCTTCGGAAATCCCAAGCAGGAGGTGTGGTTTGACCGGAACCGGGAAAGGCTGAAGATCCCCGTTTCAATCGGGATTGGAGGTACTTTTGAATTTATCGTGGGATCGGTAGCCAGAGCCCCTCGATGGATGCAGAAAACCGGACTGGAGTGGGTGTTCCGCATCACGCAGGACCCCAAAAGGCTGATCAAGCGATACCTGATCGGAATGATGAAATTTGGCATGATGATCTGGCCCGCCATTCTCTACTACAGATACCGCAGGTTTCTGTTCAGATTGTCTATAAAAAAAGGGAAAGGCGCGGAGAACCGCGAAACGGCCCCGGAGATATCGGCCCATGGTTTCATCAAGGTGATATCCCTTCCGGACCGTCTGGATGCGGCGTATCTGGAGCGGTCCAGAATCGACCTGGAAAATGGGCTTGAATCGGCTGAAAATTGGATACTGGATTTCGCAGCTACCCGATTTCTGGATTCATCCGGCATCGGGTTTGTAACTTCTCTCTGGAATCGCGCAAAGAAAGAGGACAAGACGTTCCAGATGATCGGCGTTGACTCGACGGTCGCACGCTTTTTCAAGCTGAGCAGGGTATGGGACCTTTTTGCTGAGAAAGTGTTTGAAAACATGGGTGAAGTGATGGAAACGTTGCGGGAGAAGAGGGACGTAGCTTCTTTTTCCTATTCCATTGAACACGCCTCCGGCCATGTTCTTGTCCACCTTTTCGGAAGGCTTGATGCCGCTCAGGTGCAAAACATGCCAATGGAATCCTTTAAGGCAGAATTACGCGACGAAAGCTGCATCCTGGACATGGAACATATCGAGTTTGTTGACAGTTCAGGGATTGGCTTTTTCATTAAAATTCAGAAACATGTATCCGGCCTGAAAAAGTCCTGCATCTTGTGCGCAATGAGCGACAATGTCACGCAGATGTTCCGAATTACCAAGGTGATGCCCCTTTTTCAGATCGTTTCGGACGTGGCCGCCGCAAGAAAGAAACTGGAGACAGGGGACGTTAAAAGAAGAGATGCATAGAAAATCACAGATAAACACGCCTGGCGCATTGTATCATTTGGCTGCCCGTGGAATCGGGAAGCAAAAGATATTCGATGACGACCTGGACAGGGAGCTATTCCCTCCTCCTTTTTCGTGTTGCAAGGCACAATCCGAAGCCGACTGCCAGCAGGGTGATGGTGCCGATAACCCCGATCATTCTGGGGTGCCAGGTGCACTCCAGCCAATGCCACTTTTCAGGGAGATTTCGTGAAAATGTGGCCCATACAATGCTGGTTATGCTTGCGGTGACCGCGACAACAGCCTGCCAGCGTTTTACATTCTTGAATGCCAACCCCAACAGGAAAAGGCCGATGATTCCGCCTCCTGCAATGCCTGCTAACTGCCAACCGGTTTCAAGGGCGGTTTTGACCTGGATCATGGCCATGCCTGTCAGCGTTCCAAGCCCTCCCCAGATTACCGTATAGATCCTGAGCATGGTGATGCACTTGCGGTCATCCGCTGTTTTGTTTATATATTTTTTGTAAAAATCAAGGAGCGTGAGCGTGGAAACACAGTTCAGGGATGAGTCCACGCTGCTCATGGCTGCCGCGAATATGGCGGCTATCAACATCCCTCTCAATCCTGCGGGAAATTCCGTTACAATAAAATAGGGGTATATTTTGTCTCCCGTGAGCGGACCCTGGAGGGAGGCAGGCAGTGTCTCGGGATGAACTGCATAAAAAGCAAAAAGTGCCGTGCCTATAAAGAGAAAAAGCGCGGAGACAGGGATATACATAAGGGCGGCCATCCATACGGATTGAATGGCTTCTTTCTTTGATCGTGTGGTCTGGTATCTTTGGACGTAGTTCTGATCGACGCCGAAATTTCGAAGATTTTCCATGATTCCGTAAAGGATGACGACCCAGGCTGTGGGATTTATCAAGTCCGGCTTCCAGGATCCCAGGCTGAATTTGTGGTGTTCCGCTGCGATATGGATGACCTGCTCCGGTCCCCCGGGCATTCCGGCAAGCATGATGATTACGGAGATGATGGCGCCCGCAAGCAGGATGATAACCTGAATTACATCGGTCCAGATCACTGCTTCGATGCCGCCGATGACCGTGTAAAATGTGACGCCGATGCCGGTGATGGCGATGATGGTTATGTAGGACCATCCCGTCAGTTGGTGCAGGACCAGTGAAACCAGGAAAAGGATCATTCCTATGCGCGCCAGGGAGCCAAGCATGAAGCTGATGCTTCCGTAGATACGGGCCCAGGCGCCAAAGCGCTGCTCCAGGTATTCGTAGGCGGATACTTTTACCTTTGTTCTGTAAAGGGGAATGAAGTATCGTGATGCCACAAGGGCCGCAACCGGAAGCGTCAGTGAAAACATGAAAACATCCCAGTTGGAGTTGTAGGACTGTCCGGGATATGCAAGGAAGGTGATGCTGCTGACGAAAGTGCCCAGTATGGAAAGACCTACGGCCCATCCCGGCAATCGTCCGTCTGCAATCATAAAGGCGGAAGGGGTGTTGCTCTTCTTCCGAAAATATACTCCAAAGAGAATGACTCCCAGGAAATAGACTAAGAGTATGAGTTTATCCGCCAGGAAGAATTTTGTCTGCATGATGTTTGCTCTCAAGTGGTTGTGCCCGGAAACCTAACCCAGGTCTTCTTTATAGTCAATGGGGTTGTGTGGAGAATTGCCCTGAAATTTTGTCTTGTGGAAAAGTTGGTTTCCATGCTACCCTCGATGGTGCTTAAAAATAATACAGGAGGAAAAAAAAGATGGAGATCAATGTGATTGGCGTTGTCGGTTCGGGTCAGATGGGATCGGGGATTGCCCAGGTCGCCGCAGCCGGCGGGTTGAGCGTGGTTATGCACGATATCAAGGATGAATTCGTGGAGAGGGGCTTTTCCACCATAGAAAACAGTCTTTCAAGACTTGTTAAAAAAGAGAAGATCAGTGAGGATGAGCGGAAGGCCATTCTGGGAAGGATAGAGGGGACGACCTCTCTTGAGGATATGATCAAGGCCGATTTTGTTGTGGAGGCGGCTACGGAAAATGAGGATCTGAAGCTGAAGATATTTGGAGATCTTGACGGATTCTGCAAAGAAGGAACGATTCTTTCTTCAAACACCTCTTCCATTTCCATTACCAAGATCGCAGCGGCAACTGCCCGGCCTGAAAAGGTTATCGGGATGCATTTCATGAACCCGGTTCCCATGATGAAACTGGTTGAAATCATAGACGGTCTGGCTACTTCAGGCGAGACTTCGCAAGGGACGATGGAACTGGCTGTGAAGATGGGAAAGACGCCGGTTCCGGCCAGTGATTTTCCTGGATTCGTGGCCAACAGAATTCTCATGCCCATGATTAATGAGGCGGTTTATGCGCTCTTTGAAGGGGTTGGGAAAGCGGAAGATATTGATCAGATCATGAAGTTAGGCATGAACCATCCCATGGGGCCTCTGGCTCTGGCTGATCTGATCGGGCTGGACACATGTCTGGCGATTATGGATGTATTGCACAAGGGGCTGGGAGACAGCAAATACCGGGCGTGTCCACTTCTGAGAAAATATGTGGATGCCGGATGGTTAGGCAGGAAGACAGGCAGGGGTTTCTATCCGTACTGAGAAATGCCGGCCTTAGGGGAGATGATATAATGGCGAAGATATTGATTGTGGATGATGAAGAACATATTCGTTACCTCTATTCAGAGGAGTTGAGTGATTCAGGGTATGATGTGATCACGGCTGAGAGTGGTTACCTGCTCATGGAAAAAATCGAAGAGGAAAAGCCTGATCTGGTCGTGCTGGACATCAAGATGGTCGATTACAATGGTCTGGATCTTTTGCAGGATATCAGAAACCGATTTTATGATCTGCCTGTGGTTCTGTGTACTGCCTACGATACTTTCAAAGAAGATATGAAATCGATCTCTGCCGATTACTATGTAATCAAATCGTTTGATCTTACGGAACTGAAGAATAAAATTGCACTGGCCCTTGAAAGCCACGTTGAAGAGGAATAAGCAGGTTTTCTACTTGTGGTATTTTTCCCCTCTCATGATGGTGAAGGCCCTGTAGAGTTGTTCCAATAAGACGAGCCTTGCCATTTCATGGGTGAACGTGAGGGGGGAAAGGGACAGGACTTCATGGGCGGAGGAAATGGCTTGTCGCGACAATCCCAGTGGTCCCCCGGTAATAAAGACCAGACGGTCGGTTGAGGAAAGAAGCTTGTTGATTCTTTCTGCAAGACCGGGGGAGTCGTACATCTTCCCTGATGGATCCATAGCGATAACATGATCTCTTTTGGTTATGCCGGTTTCGATGGCACGTCCCTCTTCAGCCATAATGTCCGATTCCCGACTGCCTTTTCGTATCTTTGATGGCTTTACCTCCATCCATTCCGCTGTGATGTAACGCTTCAGACGTTCCAGATAAAATGCTTCCCCTTTCCTCAAGAAGCCCTCCTTGGTGCGCCCCACCACAACAATTTTGATTTTAGCCATACGCTGTTTTCCTTCTCAACCGGTAACCGGTAACTGTAAAC
>DUZB01000212.1 GCA_013349725.1 Deltaproteobacteria bacterium
CAAGCGAGCTTTCGATTTCCGCCCACTGGAGTACATTGTATGTGTCGCACCATGCTTTGAGCCCCTCTTCCTTTGGCCCGCCGCAGATCTCCATCAGAGAAGTCTCTCGGACCCTTGCGCCAAAAAGGGTCCGAAAATGCTGGATCGGTTTATTCAGGGCCTCCCGAACTTCCGGGTCAGCAATAGCAAAAGCGTCTTCAAGCAGGTGAATTTCAGAAGGCATGTCCGGGGATATGTCGTCTTCCAGGGCCAACAGCGCGGAAGCCACTTTCCCAAGCATCCGTGCACTTCCTGCCAGGATGCCGACGGTATCAAAGGTAGGAGCAAAGGGATTTACCCCGGCAACGGACACAGTGCCCCAGGATGGCCGCAATCCCCAGATGCCGCAATTACCCGCAGGCACACGAACCGATCCTCCCGTATCTGTCCCCAGGGCAAAATCGACGACCCCGCAGGCCACGGCCGACGCGGAACCGCTCGAGGAACCGCCCGGTACGCGGTCCGGGGCTTTCGGGTTCAAAGGGGTTCCATAAAAATGATTCTCCCCGATCAGGCTGAAGGCCAGTTCGTCAGTCACCGTCTTGCCCGCAAAGCACCCTCCGGCGCCTAAAAGCTGTTCCACACACACGGCATGAACCGCGGCAACCGGATGGGTTTCCCGCCAGCTCGGATTTCCACAACCGGTCTTATGCCCGGCGATATCGATCAGGTCTTTCACGGCAAAGCGCAACCCGTCCAGCGGACCGGAACCCGTCGGCTCGATTTCAAACTCTTCCATAAAAGCGCCGCTTTCCGCCACTGTAACAAACCCAGTTGTTTTCATCTGGTTTATCCTTTGTAAGACGTTAGTTCTTCGTGGATTACCATAAAGTTTTTTTTCGCAACCGAGGTTTCAGGTGTCAGGTGTCAGTGTGTGTCAGCTTTTTAAGGCCTACTATTCCGGCCTTGCTATCCCACAAAGCATAACTACAGGTTTTTACGTAGAATAAGTCGAATGCAGCAGGGTTTTCCCTGACACCTGAAACCTGACACCTGGCTCCTGAACGCGATTTATTTGAAAACAACTTTATTCCCACCCTAATCCGGGATGGAGTAAAACGATCAGTTCTTACTCATGAGATGCTGCACGGCCTCCTCGAGGCCGTCAATGGTCAACTCGAACATGGGAAAAATTTCACGGATCACGCTAATGGTGCGTGTATAGGGCCATTCCACTTCCATCTTGGGGTTCAGCCACACGGAATGGGAAAAAGTGTCCGCAATAAACTTGAGCCTTTCAAGGCTCGGTTTTGTGGATCTTTCTTCGATATGAATGGAACCGTCCGTAGACATCAATTCATAAGGCGCCATACTGGCATCCCCCACAATAATCACTCTGGTGTCTGGATCCCGGCGCATCAGTTCATCAATGGAATAGGGTTTTCTGTATCTGGAAGGGTCCTCCCAGATGTTGTCGTAAATGGTATTATGGAAGAAAAAGGTTTTCAGTTCCTTGAACTGGGCCCTCGCGTAGTTGAAAAGGGTCTGGACCACTGCGATATAGGGGTCCATGGACCAACCCCCGTTATCTATGGCAAGGATCACCTTCAAGCGATCTTTCAGACTTCGCCTGAAGATAATTTCGATCTCACCGGCGTTTTTCATGGTCTGATAAATGGTTTCATCCACATCCACCTGATCCATGGGACCTGAAGGGACCAGGTTTCTAAGCCGCTTGAGGGCTTCCCCGATCTGCGCCTGGGTCAAAGGACCCTCCTGGGAGTAGTCCCGGTATCTCCTGTCCATGGCCACTTTCACCGCCGATTTGTTTCGGGAAACGCCTCCTACGCGCATGCCGCCGGGGTGATAACCGGAATGCCCAACCGGGGACGTGCCACCCGTTCCGATCCATTTCTTCCCCCCATGATGTTCCTCTGTCTGTTCTTTGAGGCGGTCCAGAAAATATTGAAGAAGTTCCTCCGGCGAAAGTTTGCTCAGCTCATTTTCGTCCATTCCCAGGGCATCGGCCATTCCTTTCGGGTCCTTCAACCACTCTTCCAGCATGGCCCTGGCTACCTGGTCCAGCTCAAATTCTTCGGGGTCTTTCAGCTCCGCCCCTTTAAAATGGTGCGCGAACACCTGGTCATACAGGTCGAAGTACCGTTCACTCTTCACCAGGATGGCCCTGGCAGCCGTATAGAAATCATCAATGGAGTTGATGAGACCTTTACCCAGCGCCCTTTGAAGGCGCAGGAATGAGGTGGGGGAAACGGGAATGCCCACTTGTCGGAGCAGGTAAAAAAAACTGGTAAACATGATGAATCCTTTTCTGTTATTGCTGATCCTGCCTAAATCATATTTTTAGTCTTGCCACCGAATTCCTGGCCATGGCGTAATCCGGACTCTTCTTGAAGAGCACGCCCAGGTAGGGCATATCCCCCTTGATCAACTGTTTCACATTGAAATCGGGATCAGCCTGAAGGGCGCGTATCCAGTTTATCAGCTCTCTTGTGGCCGGTTTCTTCTCTATTCCTCTCAAATCCCTCATCTTATAAAATGCCCGAACGGAACTTTCCAGGATATCCTTGCTGATGTCCGGAAAATGAACCTGGACAATCCTTCGCATCATATCCGGCTCCGGGAATGCGATGTGGTGGAAATTACACCTTCCAAGAAATGGGTCGGAAAGGTCCTTTTTTGCATTGGATGTGATGATGATCACAGGCCTTTTCTTCGCTCGTTTGGTCTTGTCGATCTCGATAATATCGAATTCCATCTGGTCCAGAACATCCAACATATCATCCTGAAAATCGGTATCCGCCTTATCAATTTCATCGATCAAAAGCACCACTCTCTCTTCCGACATGAAGGACTGCCCTATTTTTCCCATCTTGATATATTCTTCAATATTGCTCACATCCCTTTTGGAGTCTCCAAAACGACTGTCGTTCAGACGGGTCAGGGTATCATACTGGTAAAGGGCTTCAACCAGTTTCATGCTCGATTTGACATTGAGTACAATCAGCCTCATATTCAGGGACTCCGAAATGGCATGGGCAAGCATGGTCTTTCCCGTTCCCGGTTCCCCCTTGAGCAGCAGGGGCATTTCAAGGGCCATGGAAATATTCACAATCTGAGCCAGCTCCTCATCGAGGATATATTTTGAGGCGCCGGCAAATTTATCCGTTGCGCTGGTCTGGTTCTGCATTCTTTTACTCCTTGCTAAAAATGAAATTTTTTTATAGATAGTTCGGATCATCATAGTTAATTCATGTGGTTTTGTCAAATACAGAAGTCGGCAAAACCAGGAGAAAACAAATTTATGCCCCTGGAATTTTACTCCGAAAGCCATGGCCCCATTGCCTTTGGCTTCTTCAATATAGAAACAGACATGCTGCTGCTGGACCGCTATTTCTTTTTCTGCACAGACTTCTGCAAAGTCCTGTCCGAAATGGCAGGCACCCCTGAAGCAGGCAAGACCGGCATCTCGTGTGAAGGCTATCACATTGCCGATCCCGCCGACATAGGGGACCTCATGGGATCCATTTCCGGAAATCACTTCACGGGGTTCATCGGGGCTGTTTACTGGAAGTTCCCCTTTCCGAAAAAACAGGAAGACTTTAAACAGAACCCTGAAGGATACAGAACAAGAGCGGAGGTGGAAACCATGGTGGAAGAATATGGCAGACCATTTCAAACCAAATGCATCGCGGATGAGTACTTCGACGAAATTTTCATCGGACCCTATCGGTTCACAAGGAATACCTTCCAGGAACTGGTCAAATACATATGGCGTGGAGGATATCCCCGCTGGAAAGATGAAAAACGTCCCTTCTATGTCCTTGACATGAAAAAAACCATCTCCCGCAGCGCCTCGCCATTATTTGCCGGCTTATTTTTTCCCACCTGACAGGTGATTCCACATGGCCTCGGCCTGCTTCCTGCCCGCATTCTCTTCCCTTTCCGCCGGAGGAAGCGGTTCCCCGTGATTTCCTCTGAGCCGGGCGATCCTGTCTTCAAGTGGTGGATGGGTGGAAAACAGGTTCATGAGGCTCCCCCCTGAAAGCGGGTTGACGATAAACATATGAGCCGTTGACGGGGTCGCGTGCATGGGGATCTTCAGAAGAGAATAGGCGCCCAGTTTTTCAAGGGCCTTGGCAAGACCTTCAGGGTTGCCTGCTAACCTGGCGCCTGTTGCATCGGCAAGATATTCCCTGGATCTCGATATGGCCATCTGAATAACCATGGCGCCAAGAGGAGCAAGAATAGACATGACGATGAGACCCACGGCGCCCAGGCCCCCTCTTCCCTCTCCATCCCGGGAACCTCCCCCGAAAAATGCGCTCCACCTGGCCATGGAAGCCAGAATCATGATGGCCCCGGCCATGGTTGCCGCGATAGATCCGATGAGGATATCCCGATTCCTGATGTGGGACATCTCATGGGCCAGAACGCCTGTGGCCTCCTCATTGTTCATGGTCCGCAGGAGCCCTTCCGTAACCGCGATAACAGCATGCTCCGGATTTCTTCCGGTGGCAAAGGCATTGGGGGACTCCTCCGGAATGATATAGACTTTCGGCATGGGAAGGCCGGCGTTTCGGGCAAGCTCTTCAACGGCATGATAAAGACCCGGGAACTCCTGTGGACTCACCTCCCGGGCCTTATACATCCTGAGGACAATCTTGTCGGAAAACCAGTAGCTGAAAAAATTCATGGCAATGGCGATAAAAAATGCCAGTACCATCCCCTGCCGTCCCCCGAAAAGGCCCCCGATAAAAACGATGAGGGCCGTCATGACCCCCAGAAGAAGGGTTGTTTTGAACCAGTTACCCATTTTTCAGACCTCCTTCAACCTCTCCCATTCAAAACCTTGTAACTTCCTGCCAATAGGCACAATCCTTTGGTTTCACTTCTGAAAAATCCTGAAAAGCCGAAAGGAAAACCACAGGCTCAAAGTTAAGAACCGGAGGATATTAGTCAAGGAAATCCGGTCTCATGCAATTCATCCCACTTGTAGTCAATAAGCTCCGTCAAGACGCCGGTCAGCTTTTTAGGATGGATAAAAGCAAATTCACAATCCCTGAAAGGCCTGGCGATCTCCCCATCGGCGGTGGGAATAAAGGGATAGCCCTTTTCCTGCATTTCGCTGATTGCCTTCCTGGTGTTATCCACGTTAAAACTGATGAGCATGACGCCCTCGCCGTTCTTGTCAATATACCTTGCCACAACCCCGTCCGGCGCAGTGGTTTCCATCAGCTCGAAACCAACTTCTCCAACCCAGTATCTTGCCACATTAATCTTCTCGGGCTCGTCAATATAGGCATCATCCGGTTTTGTTTTTCCAATGAGAGGCTCCCAGACCTTTCTGGCAGCCTCAAGATCTTTCACTGCAATACAAATATGATCTATCTTATTCACTTTCATCTTTAACCCCTCAGGCAGCCCTTTCAAGGTGCCTTCTAAACAATTTGTTATTTAATTCTAAAGCTAAATATTTCAACCTTTTACCTTTTTTACTGGCTTTCAGGTGTCAGTGTTCAGGTTTCAGGAATGAAGCACTTCTGTGTATTTAAACCCGCTATAATCTCTTATACACTGACACCTGACACCCGAAACCTGAAACCTATGCGCTTTGAAACCCGATTCTTACCCGCAAAATCCCTCATTATAGCCTGATTTCAATAAGCACCTTGAAAGGGCTGACCCCTCAGGTTATTGTCTGTCCCTGCTGTTTTTAATGTTCGTCAACGGAAGGAAGTAGGTATTTCCGGCACATGGACGACAAAGAATCCGGTCGTTCAGAATTTCTTCTTTGCCATCCCTTACCGTTTCCCCGCATTCTTCACAGATCACCTTGCTTCGGGTGGGACCCGGCAGATCCAGAGACCGCAGGTCCACCCTGACCTCCTCCGTACGGAACAGCTCAGACAAGGGCATCATACGGTAGGCGCAGAGTTGCCGCTCCTGAACACTTTTCATGTGGGGGGCATATTTCAGGGCCAGTTCTCGTGAGGTCTCCGTAGCGCATATCCTGTATGCACGACCTGTCTCCAGGTTCAGAAAAGTAGCAGCCATGATGCCGTTATCTACAAATTTTAAAGACCGGCGCCCTAATTTGCACCCCGTTACCACCGCAATGGCATCGCTTGCGCACCGATCAATCTCCACAAAAACGATGAGCTTCCTGATCTCTTGTTGTGGATCATCAATCCCGATGAGTTCACAGCCTAACATGGCCATCCGCACCCCAATAACCTGCCCGGGGCAGAGATGGCCATGAAAACGGACCGATCGTTCCAGCAAGGTCTCCAAATCTTCCATCTGATTTCCCATAGAATGCCAGCCGTTGAAAACCGGCTTTCAGTTGAGAACAGAAAAATGTCCCGGCCTTTTTTTCATCCCGCCGTCAGCCCCTTTAAGGGGCGTTGGTTTGAGGCCAAGAGACTACTTCTACCATAAGTTCAGCGTGAATGGATATTCATCAATGACTGCAAACTATCTGCTGTAACATCCAGAGTCAAGCACATACCTATAGCTTTTCAGATAAATATTCTCACAACTTCAAGAATGCCACATCTCTAATCATATGATTTAGCGCTGTAATTTGTATCTGTTTAAATCCAAAATCCCTCCGGGGCGTAGGCCCTACGGGCCGGAGGCCAAAATCCAAAATGCAAAATCCAAAATGCAATATAATTCCCTTGACTGTGTAAATCTCATCGTTTACAAATCTAAATCGGGAAACCTCTGGTATCTGCGGGGAAATGCTCCAGGGAAATCAGGACTCGCAAATTGTTGACGGGTTCTGCACAGGAACTCTCTCAGAAAAGGAGACAGGACTATTATCCATCAAGAAGGAACATTCAAAGGGGCAGGAAACGCCGGCGTCTATCACCAGCACTGGCTTCCGGAAGAGGGAATCAAGG
>DUZB01000364.1 GCA_013349725.1 Deltaproteobacteria bacterium
AGATTATATCGTGTCTATCCAAAAAATGTTTGGTTCATTGGTGATTTCAAGAGCAGCCCACTTTCCGGGCGCCGGGGGGATGTCAATCTCTGGTTCAACAGGAATTTTTTGAGGTTCTGCAGGAACGACGGTTTCGGACAGGGCTTCCTTTTCCTGGCGGGCAAGGAAATCTTTTAAAGGGCCATCTTCGGCCAGTTTTATGATTCGCGCAGGCTGGGCTGTCTTCTTCTTTTTGCCCTTTTTCGACTTCGGTTTTGGCCCCCTAATGGGTTCCGCCGCCTTTTCAGTCGTCAAATCGTGAGCCGGTCCCGGTTCTTCCGTTCCGATCGCGGGTTCGCCTTTCGGTGCGGCGCCGGCTTCCTCCAGGATTTCAGTTGCAGCGGTTTCCTTTGAAGTTTCTTCCTTAGCAGACTCTTCGAGACGAGGGGATGTTTCCTCTTCCGCTCTTTTTGCCTCGGTCGGTTCCGGTGGAATTTGTTCTTCTTGGGGAGTTTTTCCGGAGGGGTGTTCTTCTGCTAAAGTTTCTTGTGACGGGATTTCCTGCGGGATCTCCTCTTTGGCCGGCTCTTCCAGGGAAGTTCTTTCTTCCGGCTCGAATTCTTTTTCCAAGGGAAGTTCCGCTCCCTCTTTTTCCGTGGGATCGATCAAAGTTTCTTCCATTTCCGATATTTCAGGAGATGGCTGTTCGACTTTAACGACCGTCTTCCTTCTTCGAATGACCGTGGATTTAATTCGCTTCTCTTCAACCACCTGGGAAACAATGCCGGATACGATTTTTCTCGCCCTGGCACTGGTCTGTTCGTCAAGGGTACTCATGTAGTTTTTTATAACCAACCCACCGGCATTGAGTTTATCCACCAGCTCCTTACTTTCCATATCGAGTTCTCGCGCTAATTCGTAAACTCTGACTTTCGCCATAAATTCCCCCAGAAGTCTTTGAGATTATATCGTGTCTATCCGAAAAATGTTTGGTTCATTGGTGATTTCAAGAGCAGCACTTTCCGACCGCCTGATCACCTTCTTTAGCCATCTAAAATGAAGCCTTGATACTGCGAGAGGTCCTGATGAACAGAAAAACGGCCTTTCATTTTAAACGCTCTGTTGAGTCTGCCGGCATCTAACAGACCTTCAATACACGCTTTCTCAGGGCATACATAAGCTCCCCGGCCTTTCCCATTTCCATGATCGTCCCGCGTCACCACCTGCTCATTGCTGAGGACCAGTCTTATCAGGCTTTTTTTCTCTTTTTTGGACCTGCAACAAATACAGGTTCTTACGGGCAGATGGCCTTTTTTTTCAGCCATCAAGTTCGTTTTCGGAGATAGAGTCCGGCCCCTTGCCGGCTTTTATATCCTCTTCGTCCGGTTCGATGGTCCGGCTGTCGGGTTCTTCAGAAACCTCATCCGATTCCATTGAGGTTTTCTCTGCTCCATTTGCGTCCTTGACAAATTGCTCAGCGTTTCGAATCAGTTTTCCGGCATCCTCTTCACTTAACCCGGAAATATTCGCCAGGTCATTCACCGTTGCCGAAGAAAGGTCCCTCGCAGATTTCAGATCAATTTCATAGAGCTGGGTCGCCAGCTTTTCTCCTACGCCATCCAACTGGATCAACGACTTGTAGCCGTCCTTGAGGGCATCGTTATATTTCGTTTCGCCGACCACATCCAGTCTCCATCCGGTTAACCTGGAGGCGAGTCGAACATTCTGCCCTCTTTTCCCGATGGCAAGTGAAAGTTGATCATCCTGGACGACCACTTCCATGCTGTGGTTGTCTTCATCCACAATAACCCTTGTGATTTCCGCAGGCGCCAGGGCATTGCAGATGAACTTGGCGGCATCGGGATCCCAGGGGACAATGTCAATTTTCTCTCCTCGAAGTTCCTGGACTACAGCCTGGACTCTTCGACCCTTCATCCCGACGCAGGCCCCAACGGGGTCCACGTCCGGATCTTTTGATGTCACCGCTATTTTTGCCCTGGCCCCCGGCTCTCTCGCGACTTGCATGATCTGAACGATTCGTTCCGCAATTTCCGGGACTTCGTTTTCAAAAAGGATGGCAAGCAGATTGGGATGGGTTCTTGAAAGAATGATCTGAGGGCCCCGGCTGAACTGTTTGATATCCAGAATATAGGCTCTGATTCTGTCTCCCTGCTTGTATGTTTCTCTGGGGATCTGTTCCCTGTGCGACAGTTCTCCTTCGGCTCGACCCAGGTTTACAATAATAGAGCCTCGTTCAAATCTCTGAACAATCCCATTAATCACCTCTCCTCGCCTGTCTTTGAAATCACCATAGACCATATCTCTTTCGGCATCTTTCAGGCGCTGCATGATCACCTGCTTGGCGGACTGGGCGGCAATTCTGCCAAAAGAGTCCGTATCCATTTTCATGCCGAGACTGTCTCCCACCTCTGACTCGGGGTCCAGTTCTTTGGCCTCTTTTAGGGAAACCTGGAGGTGTTCATTCATGACGGCTTCTACGACTTCCTTGAATTCAAAAGCCTCAACCTCGCCGATCTCCTCATTGTAATTGACCTCAAGGTCGTATTCCATCCCATATTTCTTGCGGGCCGCAGCCTGTACCGCCTCTTCGAGACCTTTGATCAGAACGCCGCGATCAACCCCTTTTTCCCTGCAGATCTGATCAATAATCCTCTTTAATTCGGAATCCATTCAGTTATGCTCCGCCAAAAAGTTGTCATCATTCATTGTCAAATTCGTAAACCAGATTCGCCTTTTCCAGATCCAGGAAAGAAAGCTGGACCTGGCCATTCTCCAGACCGACAAAGAGATTGCCATTCTCAAAAGACAGAAGCGTTCCCCTGTAATTTCGTCTTCCGTCAACAGGAAACACAGTTTTCAAACGCACTTTTTTCCCGACAGCCTGCACAAAATCTTTTTCCTTTTTAAGCGGTCTGTTGAGGCCCGGTGAAGAGACCTCAAGGACATACCTGCCGGAAAGAGCGTCGTTAATGTCTATGAGATCTCCTATCTCTCTGCTGACTGCTGCGCAATCGTCTATGGTGACCCCACCATGCCTATCAATATAGACCCTGAGAATCGACCTGCCTTGTTCCGTAACGTACTCCACGTCCACGAGTTCAATGTCCATCCCTTCAAGAACCGGTTCAATAAGACGGAACACTTCTGTTGTAGCCGTGCCTTGTATATCCGCCATGAAATTTCTCTCTTTCTTCTTTTCGCAGAGCCCGGCGTTTTCGTGAAATCCGTGGATCAGAACAAAAAAAAAGCGGACCATAGGCCCGCTCCACCTTTGCAGACTAAATTGTCAAGCGCTTCATCTACATAAGCACCTTACAGAATACGGCCAGGGAATAACAAACTACCAGTGCCGTGTCCGCAATTCGAAGTAAAACCACCGATCATGCCGATGGACAACCTCAAAAAGGGGTGGTTGGGCTAAAAACCAATAAAAACATGGAGCGGGCAACGGGGTTCGAACCCGCGACACCAAGCTTGGGAAGCTTGTACTCTACCAACTGAGCTATGCCCGCCCTGCCAAAAGTGAAATTTTTTAAACAAATAGTATACCGTTTCGGCAATTTATCAGCTCAAGATAATGTACTATGTTCTTAACGTCAAGAAATATTTTTGAGGATGAGGCAAATTTTGACGAATTTGTATGCATTCATCTTATTTAAACTCCCCTTGCCTCCGGTCCCCACATATATTTGTGAATCTGAATTTGAAGTCGAACATTCAGATGATCCGCCAGGATCCACTCCGCAAGAATTTCCGGTTCCAGGCGCCCGAATATGGGGCTGAAATGTATGGCTTTGAGGGGTTGAAGATTCATCCGGACGTCATCGATCATTTTCTTCGCATACCGGTAGTCTTCGTCGGTCCCCAGGACAAACTTGAGTTCGTCCCAGGATGTCAGCCGGTTCAGGTTTTCAAGATTGTTTTTGTGATGCATTTCGCTTGAAGGACATTTAACGTCCATGATCTTCGTGCATCGGGGGTCCACGCTGCTGATGTCAATACTGCCGTTGGTTTCAAGCAATACCTCGTAACCGTCGTCAAGAAGGCTTTTTATGAGGATGGGAGTGTCATCCTGCAGAAGGGGTTCACCTCCGGTAATTTCCACCAGGCGGCACTGGAAAGGGGCAACCTGTTCAAGAATTTGCGAAATCTCCAGGGTCGCCCCCTCTTCGTAGGCGTATCGGGTATCGCAATAGGAGCATCGGAGGTTGCAGCCGGTCAGGCGAACGAACACGCAGGGACGTCCAGCGTGGGTGGATTCCCCCTGAATACTGTAAAATATTTCATTCACCTTGAGGGGCATCCCTACTCCTCCCAATAGAACGCGCCTGCGCCGGGAGTTTCCGAGACCTTTATCCTGGAAATGGNGACAGCCTCCGTGTTCAGTTCGGCACTCAACTCTCTGTAAAGATACCGCGCGATATTTTCCGATGTGGGATTTTGTTCCCTGAACGTAGGAAGGTCATTTAAATGGGTATGATCCAGTTCTTTAAGGGCCGCTTCCAGATTCTGTTTAATGTCTCTGAAATCGATTCCTATTCCGATCTCATTCAATTCCCGACACCGGACGTAGACTTCAATACTCCAATTGTGCCCATGGGTTCTGGCACAATCCCCCGGATATCCCTTTAAATAGTGGGCCGCCGAAAAATGGGACTGAACCACTATTTCAAATACTCCCGGCATTCATCCTCCAGAATTTCAATAAGCGTTCAAGGTGAACGTAATCACCCTGATATCATCGCTGGAATAGGTGTCTCCTTTGACCGGGTGGCTCCCGAGTCTCACCCTTTTTCCGATCAGATTCATATCTGCGTCTTCAGGATTCATCTCAATCAGATTTCCCATGGCCCACGGTCCTTCGTCCAGTTCAGCCATGGCCACCACGTAAGGCGGTCTTCTGCCTTCCGGAGCCACCCTGATTACGGTGAATGTGCGGAGTGTTCCTTCTCCCTTTAATTCCGCCGGCGCAAGGTCCGTGCTCCCGCATTCCCGGCATACGGCGGCAGGTGGAAAAATGGTCTCGTTGCAGGATGTGCATTTTACACCGATGAACTTTCCTTCTTCGAGGCCTTGCTGATAGTCTTTGAATGTGATTTTATATTCCATAGCTTGCTCAGCTCCTCAGAATGATGTTGCATATGGTTCCGAAGTCACCCCCCAGGGTATCCACGAGACCGATCCTGGCGCCGTCTACCTGCCTTAGTCCGCTCTCTCCCCTGAGCTGTTCAACAACTTCCGTAATCTGGGCCGCGCCTGTTGCGCCGATGGGGTGCCCTTTGGCTTTCAGTCCCCCTGAAGGGTTCACGATCACCTTCTTTCCGTGAAGGGCGGTTTCCCCTTTCGTGGCGGCATCGTAGGCTGTTCCGAAATCATAGATCCCCAGGCCTTCCAATGCAAGGATTTCCGCAATGGTAAAACAGTCGTGCAGTTCGATAACATCGATGTCCTGCGGTCCCACGCCGGCCTGTTTATAGGCCTGCAGAGCGGATGCCTCTCTTGCCCGGATGCGTGTGAGATCTTTCTGGATATAGAGGGGGCCGTTGGACCCCTGGCCCATTCCGGCAAAAAAGATGGGATTTTTCATCAGATCTTTTGCCTTTCCGGCTTCCGCGACGACCAGGGCTGATGCGCCATCGGAAAAGGGGCAGCAGTCAAAGAGCTGAAGGGGATCTGCAACCATCATCCCACCCAGCACGGTCTCAGCATCAATCTTTTTTTGAAAATGCGCCTTTGGATTCATGGACCCGTGGAAGTGATTCTTGACGGCCACATCGGCCATGTGTCTCTTGAGATTCTTGAGAGGGATGTCGTATTTATGGGAATACATATGGGTGGCCATGGCGAAGACGCCCGGAAATGTGATCCCTGCGGCCGATTCGTGCTGGGCCTGGCAGGCCATGGCAAAGGTGCGGGTTGCAAGGGGGGTTCCCATTTTAGTGGCTCTTTCCGTTCCTCCTGCAATCACCACATCGTATACCCCTGCACCCACAAGGAGGGCCGCGTGGCGGGTGGCAACGGTCGCGGTCGCGCAAGCCGATTCAAATCGGGTGGCCGGGGAGGAAACAGGCAGCCCCAGTTCGGCGTGGGCAAACGGCGCCATGTGAAGCTGTCCTTCCTCAAAATCTCCCAGGCAGTTTCCGAAAAACAGGGCCTCCATGTCCTTTGGTTCCAGGTTGGATCGGGCAATGGCCTCAAGACCTGCTTCGGCAAACATCTCCAGGTTCGTTTTTTCAGAAACACCGAATTTGGTCATGGCCACGCCAAGTATGGCTACTTCTCTCATGATATTCTCCTTTCAAACCAAAACTACCGTGCGGCCATTCGTATGGCCCCATCAAGTCTGATTACTTCCCCGTTCAACATGGCATTTTCGATGATATGCTGGATCAGCGCGGCAAACTCATCCGGTTCCCCCAGTCTTTTCGGGAAGGGCGCCATCTGACCCAGGGCCACTTGTACCTTATCGGGGAGTGCTTTTACCATGGGGGTGTTGAAGATTCCGGGGGCAATGGTCATGACCCGAATTCCATATTCGGCAAACTCCCGGGCAATGGGCAGGGTCATGCCGGCCACGGCCGCCTTGGAAGCGCTGTAGGCTGCCTGGCCTATCTGACCATCAAAGGCGGCGACAGAAGCGGTGTTAATGACAACGCCTTTTTCCCCATCTTTGTTGGGACTGTTTTTGACCATTTTTTCAGCCGCAAGCCGAATGACGTTGATGGTGCCCATGAGGTTGATCTGGACGACTTTGTTGAAATGAGACATGGGCATGGGGCCGTCCTTGCCCAGGACCTTGGCCGGAATGCCGACGCCGGCGCAGTTCACCAGCACATGGATTGCGCCAAACGCCTGAATCGTCCCATCCAGGGCTTCCTGAACCATCTTTTCA
>DUZB01000268.1 GCA_013349725.1 Deltaproteobacteria bacterium
GGGGGGGGGTGTCATCGATAGAGGATCAGCAAACCAGATCAAAAAAAACAATCAGGGGTGCAATTCAAACGCAACCAGAAATATTGAACAGCCGGCAGCGGAAAGAAAGATAAGAAATACCGGAAAACGATGGCAAATTGCCTCGTTGGTGTTTTTCAAATGGTTCGTGTGATCAAATATCACAGGCACTCAGAAAAAAAGAAGCCCCTTCTGGGACAGGTTTCTAAACACCGCAAGAAACCCATGCACCCGAAAAGGAGCTCTTTTTCTTTAGTGAGCCGGAATCGCCCTTACTTTCCGTGCTCAGCCTTGTACAGCCCTTCTCGGAGTTTTTCCGATCCGGGATTGCTCACATCCTTTTTCACCAGGATATCCACAGGCCTCACTTCCTTGCCGTAATAATCCTTGTTAAAATCATCGTTCACCTTGATTACGGAGCCATCCAGGGCAAGACCTGCAAAGGCACCCTGTGCTCGTGAGAAGGAAACCAGGTCCGCCGTCACACCTTTACCGGCAGCGCCGGCGCCGACAGGACCCAGGGCAACAGACGTATCTCCACCCAGTTTAAAGGATGAAGAGTACAGGGATTCCATACCATGCTCGGTTCTGATCTGTATGACCACTTCGGAGGACTCCCCTCCAATCTGAAGGCCGAAACTGACCGACCCCATGCTGTAAAAAGCAGGCTGCCCCCAACGTCCCGTTTTCGGGTCGCGAAGAAGCACCACTCCCCTTCCACCGGAACCCCCGAAGATGAATCCTGCCTTGAGAAGCTGTGGAACGATAAAAACGCCCTTTGCGTTTTTGAGATGATCCTTGAACCATGCCATATCCGCGTCAGCAACAAAATTATTCAGGGTAACCAGGGCCTGATCTACCAGTATCTGGGGTTTAAGATCTTCCTGGGCGCCAACCGGCAGAGACATCAGGCAGAAAACAGCTGCCATAAACAGACACACCGCGAAACGAAAAACTTCTTTGGTTCTCTTTTTTCCAGTCATTTTGTCCTCCTTATTTTATTCCTCAATCGAAATATTATCCGGCCTGAAAAGAACATTTCCCCCCAAACCGGTTCCATTAGCATTTCTTCCTTTTTCCCGATCACCTCCTTGCTCTTTGTATGGATCAAACAACTTTCATGGCCCCAAAATATTTAGCGCTGCAGCGACTGAATAGCCGAGGCAATTTCACGACTGAACGCGGTCAGGGTCTGATTCTGGGCGTCAACTACTTCGGAAAAACCGGCGCCTGAAACCGGGGCGCGGAAAACGGACTTATGCCTTATGTTCGAGGCGCTGTCACCCATGCCTCTTACTGTCCAGAAGGCAGCTAAAACCGCCTCCCCGCCGGGTACACAGTCAAAACGGGTGACATCGATAACGACCTGATAATCTACAGCATTCGATCCCTCTCGGTCATACCCGTACACCTTGGGGGTCTTCAGCAGTAGAGAGAGATCTTCCAACAACACCCTGTAGAAGCCGTCCCGCAGCGACTCCACCCAACGGTTGAATTCATCCAGGGCCATTTGGTTTTTTCCTGCAACCGTAACCATCTGGATACGATCCAGGTAGCCCGGCAGGCTAATGGGACCCAGAAGCACGGATACGCTTTTTGTGCCGGTGGCGCTTGACACACTCTTGGATGAAGACTCCTCCATGGAATGCAGCATATAGAACGTTGAAGGTCCGCTGCTTCCAGTACATCCGACCAGCATCACGGAAAAAAAAGATAAAAGCACACACAGGGAAAATATATTGCGAAACTTTTCCTTTGTTATCATTTTGCACCTCCTTTGCCCTTCAGCAACGACTCGGGGTGTCGCTCCAGGTAATCCATCAGCGATTTGAGGGATTCTGCTGCCGCCGAAAATTCGTCCAATGTACGATTCAGTTTGCGCCTGGTATCCGAACGGTCCCCTACAAGACCATCCACGGTAATCAGGGTCTTCGTTGCGCCATCCATGGCTTTTTTTGCTGAAATCAGAACGGTATGAATTTCCTGCATCACCGGCTTGACCTCTCCGTCTACGTTCTGCAGGAGTTTCTTAAGGTCGGAAGATACCCCATTCAGATCTTTTGATGCGCCCTTCAACAGCGTTCGTGCGTCTGCCAGGGTTGTCTGCATGCCGTCCGACAAGGCATTCATCTTGTTGTTTAGGTTCCCGGCGACCTCGTTGATCTGACTATCTGTATTAAGAACCAGCTTGTCCGCGTCTTCCAACACCCGATCGAGCTTCTTACTGGCCCCATTCAAATTGTGCACCATCTCCTTGATCTCGGGGTCCTTGAGCAAACCGTCGAGAGTCTCCAGAATACCGACGAGTTTTGCGACAATCTTTTCGATGGGCAGATCCTCCAGCTTCTGGGCCAGTTTGTCCATGGTCGACCTGACGGTGGGTATTTCAGGGTACCTTTTATCGAGACCGGTCAACCGTACGGGAGTGTCCGGTTGAAATTCGATTTGAATCATGGAGGAACCGGTCACAAAGCTCTGAAGTCCCAACTGGGCACGCAACCCTTTGGCAATCAAACGCTTCATCTGTTCCCCGGGATTGTTGCTTCTTTTTCCTTCAATTTCCACGCGATTCGGATCAAACTCTATAACAACAGGCACATCGATGGTGAGTTTTTTCGTATTGGCTTGTAATACGATGCTGCTTACGGAACCCACCTCTACGCCGTGCCAGATTACCGGGGCGCCCACGGCCAGACCCTTGACTGAGTCTTCAAAAAACATGACGAATTTTATTCTCTCTTTAAACAGCTCGCCACTGCCGAAAATAATCACCCCTGCAATCAGCATGGCGATGGAACCGACCACGAAGACGCCGATAACGGTTTTACTTGCCTGTTTGGCCATTTGTTTCTCCCCTCCTCAAAAATGTCTGGACCCTCGGATCATGGTCTTCCGCCAGGAGCTTTTTGGGATCGCCAGAAGCGATCATGGTGCGGCTTTCGGGATCCAGGAACACGGAGTTGCTGCCGATGGCAAAAATGCTGGCCAGTTCATGGGTTACTATCACCACGGTGGCATCAAGACTGTCCCGAAGTTGAAGGATCAGATCATCCAGCCGTTTGGCGCTCACGGGATCCAGGCCCGCTGACGGTTCATCGAAAAAAAGGATTTCCGGATCCAGAGCCATGGCCCGTGCCAGGCCTGCCCGCTTGCGCATGCCGCCGCTGATTTCCGATGGGTAGAAATCTTCGAACCCGGAAAGACCTACCAGCGCCAGCTTCAGGGAGACCTGCTCCCTGATTTTGTCCTTTCGCAACTTTGTGTATTGCTGCAGAGGAAGCGATACATTTTCACCCAGGGTCATGGAACTCCACAGTGCCCCACTCTGGTAAAGGATGCCCACATTTCGCATCAATTGTTGACGTTCTGTGGGGTCCGCTTTCCAGAAATTGAGATCACCGTACAGGATGTCCCCCCTGGCAGGCGGCTTGAGACCGATCATATGCCTCAGGAGCGTGCTTTTCCCGCAGCCGCTCCCTCCCATAATGATGAAGATATCCCCACGGTTGATGGTAAAATCCAGATTCCGCATCACCACGAAATCCCCGTAAGCCATGGTGAGATCCACCACCGATATATACGGTTCTCTGTTTCCCATAATTCCAAATCCCGATGTCAAATTCCCAAAATACTGCAAACGACCGTAATCACCGCTGTGGCGATAATGATGGCCACAATCCCTGTAACCACTGCAGAAGTGGCCGCATCCCCCACGGCGGAGGCGCTGCGACCGCACTGCATTCCCCGCAGACAACCGGACAGGGCCACCAGGATACCGAAAACAAGGCTCATGAACAGGCCGATAAACAGATCATTAAGCCCGATAGCGGCTTTGGTCCGGTTCAAATAAACGATGATATTGATATCGTACATCCCCACCGCAACGAGGGCGCCCCCCAGAATTCCCATGAGGTCGGCGTACAGGACCAGAAAGGGCATCATCAGGGTCAATGCCACCACGCGCGGGAGAACCAGGAACTCCATGGGGGGAACGGCCAGGGTCTCCAGGGCATCGATCTCCTCATTGACCTGCATGGTCCCCAGTTGGGCCGCATAGGCGGCTCCTGTCCGGCCGGCCATGATGATGCCTGTCATGATGGCCCCCATCTCCCGCACCATGGCGATCCCCACCAGATCGGCCACATAAACTTCGGCCCCGAACATGGCCAGTTGCAGGATTCCCACAAATGCCAGGATCAAACCGATCAAAAAACTGATCAGGGAAACAATGGGCACGGCCTGCGCCCCTGCTTCCTGCAGAAAAAGCCCCAGGTCGGAAGCCCTGAACCGGGCACGGCCCATGACCATTCGCACAAAAGCCTCAAATGCCGCGCCGATAAAGGTGACGAGATCGCCGGCGGATTTCACGAAATCGGTTACATCCAATCCCACTCGCGCAAAAAAACCTGCACGGCTGACGGATTTCCTGGCATCTTCTTTTTTGGGCACGGCTGTGGCCAGGTCGATCAACTGTCGAATCCCAGCCGGCAGGCCTTCTTTTTCAACCTCGACGTTCTTTTTCGCGGACAGTTTAGAGATTTCAAAAAAGAAGATCAGCAGGCTGCTGTCCCATGAACCTAACGCCGTAGCATCAAAAGCCACGCGTTTGATGGATGGATGCTGTTCCAGTTGCTCCCCCATGGTTTCCGTGGAGGGGGCATCCGTCTCCATCTGCCATTTTCCCTTCAAATGGACAGTCAGGATCTCTTCGCCTGTCAAACTCATGTGAACAGCTGCATCACTCATAATTAAAACCACATAGCAAGGCTTTTTCCGTTTGATTTACTCCGCTTTCGATCAAAGGATACATCCGATTTTTACGAGGAAAAGACCGGTCGGGAAATTAAGGTATGGTAAAATATAGAGGGATCGAATAAAAAAAGATATTGGACTTTGGTCCAATAGCCAACGGTTTCAGATATCGGATCGCCGAACCATAGGTTTCAAGAATATGGGCATGCATGGGCCTTGATTTTTTTCCGTCTGTCAGTTAAAAACACCATGTACAATCCCTATCAAAAAAGACCGATTACGCCAACACAAAGTGAGGAAGCAAAAAGAATATGGGCCAACCCCTTCATTCCATATATCTCAGTTATTACATTATCGGCGCTATACTCTTCTGCCTGCTGGAAACCGCTCTGATCATCTTCCTTGTGGTTCAAAGGCGCCGGAAGAAGGTGACGGAGGAGGCGCTGCGACAGAAAGAAAAGACATTGAAGGAGCGGCTCAGGTTTGAGACGTTGCTGGCTGAGATTTCCGCAGACTTTGTCAACATGCCTGCTGAACAGATAGACAGCGCCATTCAAGACACCCAGGCACGCATCTGCGAATTTCTCGATCTTGACCGCTCCACACTTTGGCAAGTCCCTGAAAAAGACTCCGATACGCTGCTGCTGACACATATCCATCAGCCTCCGGAAAGTCGGACACCTGTTGAGCGGATGAATATAAGAAATTTCTTCCCATGGACGGCGCAGAAAGTCCTGGGCGGGGAGGTTGTCAGCATTTCAAAAATATCAGATCTCCCGCCGGAAGCAAGCCGCGACCGGGAGACTTTCCTTCTTTACGGCGCCAAGTCCAACGTGGTATTCCCGTTATCCGTTGGGAAAGGGGCAGTATTTGGACTGTTGAGCTTTGCTGTCATCCGCGAAGAGAGAGACTGGCCGGAAACCGTCGTGACGGGGTTCAAGCTTATCGCGCAAGTGTTTGCCAACGCGCTCGCCCGGAAGCGCGCGGATCACGAGTTGCGCGAAAGCGAGGCACGCCTGACTCTTGCGACAAATGCCGCGGAGGCGGGCCTGTGGATTATGGACCTTGAGACAAGTGGCGTTTGGGTTTCGGAAAAAACCCGGGAGCTGTTTCATTTTACCCTGGATGAAAAGGTCACTTATGAAAGTTTTTTCAAGGCGATTCATCTTGACGACCATAAACAGGTCCGCCAGGCCGTGCAGCACACCCTCCAATCCGGCGAGAAACTCAAGTGCGATTACCGGATCATCCTCCCGGATGGAAGCATCCGGTGGATTGTCGCTCACGGGCAACGGTATCCCGACACAAACCCGGTTCGCCTGATGGGCGTCTCCATTGACATCACGGACCGACTGGAGTCAGAGGCAGAGGCCCGGCAGCAGTGGGAACAGCTTGCCCATGTCGCCCGAATCGGCATCATGGGAGAATTGACCTCGTCGCTGGCTCACGAGATCAACCAGCCGCTCACGGCCATTCAAAGCAACGCCGAGGCAGCTCAGCGTTTCCTGTCGGGAAGCGAGCCTGACACCGATGAAGTTCGTGAGATCCTGGAGGACATCATTCGGGACAACACGCGAGCCAGTGACATCATTCGAAAAATCCGCGCCATGTTGAAAAGGGAGCCGATTCCTTTCGCAGTTCTGGACCTGAACGACTTGATTCATGATGTTCTGTCCCTGCTGCGGGCCGATTCTCTTCTGCGGGAATTGGTGGTTACTCCCGAATTTTCCAAAGGTTTGCCACCGGTCTCGGCTGACCGCATCCAGATTCAGCAGGTGATCATCAACCTTATTCTGAACGGGGCGGCCGCCATGAAGCACGTCCCTTCCGCCCGGCGAAAACTCAACATTAAGACGGCGATTCAGGAAAACGGAACAGTGAAAGTATCCGTCGCCGACTTCGGCAGCGGGATCGAAGAAAACGCCATAGAGCGTCTTTTCGAGCCTTTTTACACCACCAAACCGGAGGGGTTGGGGATGGGGCTTGCCATCAGCCGGACCATCATCAAGGCACACGGCGGGAGCATGGAGGCATCCAACAACCCGGAAGGCGGCGCCACGTTTGCTTTCACACTGCCGGCATACGAGGGAAGAAAGGCATGAAAGAGAACAAACCCCTTAT
>DUZB01000223.1 GCA_013349725.1 Deltaproteobacteria bacterium
AAGCCGTTTCCGGGGCAAGCACTCAGACCACGGGGGGGTACTCCGATTGGCGACTACCCACCATCAAGGAACTCTACTCACTTATTCAATTTTCCGGCGTTGATCCCAGCGGTTATGAAGGAACGGATACATCCGGTCTAATCCCCTTCATTGATAACAACACCTTTGACTTTGCCTACGGTGATACTTCGGCGGGCGAGCGCATCATTGACGCCCAATACGCCTCCAGCAACCTGTATGTGGCCAACACCACGGGCGACGGCGGCGGCACCCTCTTCGGTGTTAATTTCGCCGATGGCCGCATCAAGGGGTACGGTTTGACCCTGTTCGGTAGGGATAAAACCTTCTTTGTTATCTATGTGCGCGGCAACACCGGTTATGGACAAAACAGCTTTGCGGACAATGGCGATGGCGCCATCACGGACAACGCCACGGGCCTCATGTGGGCACAGAACGACAGCGGAACAGCCCTCAACTGGGAAGAAGCACTGGCCTGGGTGGAAACCCAAAATGACGCTGCTTACCTGGGCCATGGCGACTGGCGCCTGCCGAATGCCAAAGAGCTTCAAAGCATCGTGGATTATACCCGCTCACCCGATACCACCGGTTCCGCCGCCATAGACCCCCTTTTCAACGTCACCGGCATCACCAATGAAGCTGGCGAGGCCGATTACCCCTGCTATTGGACCGGAACCACCCATGCCAACTGGTCGGAGAATTCCGGCGGGTTCGGCGCATACGTGGCGTTCGGCCGGGCAATGGGCTACATGGACGGCGCCTGGAGGGATGTCCACGGTGCGGGGGCACAGCGCAGCGACCCCAAGGCGGGCGATCCCGCGGATTACCCCACCGGCAACGGTCCCCAGGGCGATGCCATCAGGATCTATAATTATGTGCGCCTGATGCGCGACGCGAACAATTAAAGGAACAAGCAGATATTGACAACACACAAAAGGAGATCAAACCATGAAGACCATTAAAAGAATCGCCATTGCAGGTGTTATGTTCAGCCTATGTACCGTAAACGCATTTGGATCGGATACTGAAAAACAGCGGCCCGGCGGAAGGCATCAGGGACCGCCGCCTGAGGCCTACACCGCCTGCGAAAACAAAGCCGCGGGCGATACGGCTGAGTTTGTAAGCCCCCATGGAGATACGGTGACGGGCATTTGTGAAAAGCAAGGCGATCGGATGGTCCTGCGCCCTGACAACCCTCCTCCTGATGACAGGGGAAAGGACAAGAACTGAGTTGATAGGGGTATGAAAAAGGGGCTCATCGCGGATTAACGTGAAAACCATATAAGAATCACGTTAATCCGCGATGAGCCCCTTTTTCTTTGACTAACGAGAGCAATTTTGCTATCCTCATTCACTCAAAAAGTAACGCCTTATCACCTCACCCTATAATAATCCATCTATGACAATTTAACGATGATCAGTCGTCTCCACTTAACCCAAAACACGTATGAAGAAGACCGTTGTATCCGGGACGGCTGCCAACGTTGCCTGTGTTTGGGATAGCCAATGAATGATGATGCACAGAAAGGATTACTGCTTCAGGCGATAACCAAGACGTTTGGTGACGTCACGGCCGTAAACAATGTATCCCTTGAGGTGAAATCCGGTACATTCTTTACGCCGCTGGGTCTTTCGTGAATCGGGGGACGTCCATAAATAAATAAGTAACTTTTCGGTAACCAGTTATTGTATGGTTTTCTGTTTATTCTTCATCCAAAAAAATGATTGACAAAAAATCTTGGCTTTTTTGCTATTTCCTATATGCATAGCGTGTAATCTAAAACCTGCATTCAATATTTTCGAAGAAAGTTAAAAACACTGATAATGCAATAGATTAGATTGAGAAATAACGTGGGCGTGACGACACCCTAATGCTGCATAAAAAATAAGGACTTTTGACCATCCATTTCGGAAATACTGAACCCTTCGGGAGTGCCTCTTTTACCAAATCTACTGCGTCATAAAGCGCTTGCAGGATTTAGGTGTAAATATGCATGATAAACAGAAGGATGTTTAATCGCAAATGGAACAACCATGATCCATACCCGTACCATCCGGAGCCGGACCATCAAAATGGCCGAAAGCTCCCTCGATTTCTGATTTCAGAGCCCTTCTCACCCCGGTCAAGCAACCACCAGGAATAGGTTTGAGAACAGCGGGGAAAAATATGTGGTGATGACGGGCCAAGGCAGGGACCAATGATGAAGTTTTCCCTCCCGACAAAAAGAAAGATTTTGTCAGGAGTTCGATAGGCCGATTTTGAGGGGTTTGTCCATAAGGGTAACTCTCACAGAGAGGCTAAAAGAAAGATGCTGAGAGGTTTAGGAGTTGAGAGGGTAAGTGAAAGTTGAGAAGTTGAGAGGGTAAGGGGTCTCCCGTTTTCGCTTCAGACTCAGGCGAATCACGAACTCGGTTTTCGGAAACAGACTATACTGAAAGGTAATTTGGGTGTCAAGGCTATTACATTTACTATTTACAGGATATCAGATTCAATCTTGTAATCGAGGGATTGGATACTCAGTGATCTGGACATATCAGCTCATTTATGTTTATCTTGCAGGGTGAGCCAAGAGTAGAATTGACCCCACTTTCAATTGCAAAAAGGAATCAAAATCAAAGGAGAAACCAATGACCCCTGATATCATTTCCGTATATGGCAGTCCTCGAAGAAAAGGCAATACGGCAACCCTCACGAAAGAAGCCGTTCGTGGCGCCCGGGATGCCGGTGCAACCGTTGAGGAGTTTGTTCTGCGGGATCTGAAAATATCACCCTGTTTGGAGATTTATGCCTGTAAAGAACAGGGAGAATGCGCTATTAAAGACGACTTTCAAATACTGCGGGACAAAATCCTATCTGCTAAGGGGCTCATCATCGCTTCGCCCATATTCTTTTATTCGGTCAGCGCCCATACGAAAATGATGATGGACAGGTTCCAATCCCTATGGGTCAGGAAATACTGGATCGACGAAATACCTTATGGCCAGCGGAATTTCAAGAGAAAGGGGCTCTTTATCAGCGTGGGCGCCACCAAGGGGAAACGTCTGTTTGAAGGGGCCGTGTTGTCCATGAAGTATTTTTTCGACACCCTGGACATGGACCTTTGGCGAACCCTCACCTATCGCGGCATCGATCTTGAGGGCGAAGTAAAAAACTATCCGGAGCATTTGACAGAGGCCTACGCTTCAGGAAAGGACCTGGCCGAAAGCCTCAAAGAGGACACTGTTTGAAAAGGTTTGTTTACACCTAATACTTACTACTTTCGACGGGGGGGCATATCCTGCCCCGTGGCCAGCTTCCGGCAGGCGGCCGCCACTCCCCACAGGGCATGATCCAGGGCAAGGGGGTTATCGGCCAGGATGGGGCAGCCTCCTTTATCCTTAGAAGCTTGGCTTATATAGAGATGCCTCCGAAAGCTGAGAAGAAAACAACAGGTATGGCAAAATTGTCAGGGTCGGCACAACCAACCGTTGGTTATGCTATTGATTTCTATTTCGTCTTCCTTTTTAAAGCCCATACACATCGTTTCGGTGTCGGGGAATCTCTCCCTCCACCATATAGATCACTTCTTCCGCAATATTGGTGGCATGGTCGGCAATCCGTTCCAGGTGGCGGGCAATGAGAAGAAGATTGATCAAATATCCCACCCGGTCGGGCTGGGTTTTGATCACTTCTTTGATTTTATCGTAGATGTCCTGGTTGATCTTGTCCACCTCATCATCCCGCAGGCAGACCGCATAAGCCAGGTCCGCGTCCAGATTCACCAGGGCATCGAGACTGTCTTTGAGCATGGCCTCTGACTTTTCCGCCATGGTGGCGTACTCAAAGGGGACATTGACCGGGGGCCTCTTGGAGATGTTGGAGACACGTTCTGCAATATTCACGGCCTCATCCCCCACACGCTCCAGATCGTTGTTGATCTTGATTACGGCATTGATGAAGCGAAGATCCACGGCAACCGGCTGGTGAAGGGCCAGGATCTTAAGGCATTCTTCCTCCACCTCCACCTCGGCCTGGTTGACTTCCCGGTCTGCGTCCACCACCTTCATGGCAAGCTCACCGTCTCTGTTTTCAAATGCCTTGATGGCCATGCGAACCCGCTCCTCCACCATGGCGCCCAGGGAAAGGACATTTTTTTTCAGGTTATCCAGTTCTCTCTGCAAGTGCCTTCTCATGACTTTTTCCTCTCTCCCCTTTCCCCGTTACCCAAATCTTCCGGTAATATAATCCGAAGTCTCTTTCAGCCTGGGACGCGTAAAAATGCTCTCCGTCTTGCCTGTCTCGATGAGCTTCCCCAGGTAAAAGAAGGCCGTGACATCGGAAACCCTGGCAGCCTGCTGCATATTGTGAGTGACAATAATAATCGTATAGGTGGTTTTCAGTTCGTGGATCAGGTCTTCAATTTTCTGGGTGGCAATGGGGTCCAGGGCCGAGGCAGGCTCATCCATGAGCACGACCTCCGGTTCCACGGCCAGGGCCCGGGCAATGCAGAGACGCTGCTGTTGTCCCCCGGACAGTCCCAGGGCCGAATTATGAAGTCGGTCTTTTACCTCATCCCACAATGCAGCCTGTTTGAGGCTCGTCTCCACCCTATCTCTCAGAAAAGTCTTATCTTTTATGCCATTGACACGCAATCCGTACGCCACGTTTTCAAAAATAGTTTTTGGAAAAGGGTTCGGCTTTTGAAACACCATGCCCACATGGCGACGAAGGGCGACCACGTCCACGCTCGGGTCGTAGATATCCTCTCCATCCAGAAAGACCCCGCCCTCGGCACGGCTGTAGGGGATGAGATCGTTCATCCGGTTCAGGCATCGCAACAGGGTGCTCTTTCCGCAACCGGATGGTCCTATGAGGGCGGTTACCTGTTTTATCTCGAAAGCAAGAGAAATGGAATATAAGGCCTGGGATTCTCCGTAATAAAAATTCAGGTCCTTTGTGGACATTTTCGGTGGTTCCTGCATGCTGTAATCCTAATTCCTGATCATCGATTCTTCCTGAGGCGCGACCGGTAGATGATCGCCACCAGGTTCAACCCCAGAACCAGTACGATCAGGACCAGGGCCGTTCCGTACTGCAGGGGACGTGTGGCCTCAATATCCGTTCCCGCTGTGGCAAGCACGTAGATATGATAGGGAAGCGCCATGACTTCGTCAAAAATGGAGGTGGGCAGTGAAGGGGTATAGAACACCGCCGCAGTAAACATGATGGGGGCCGTCTCTCCCGCGGCCCTGCTGATCCCTAAAATGGCGCCCGTAAGGATGCCGGGCAGGGCAGCCGGCAGGACCACCCGGTAAATGGTTTGCCATTTGGTCGCCCCAAGTCCCAGGGACGCCTCCCGGTACGTGCTCGGCACGCCTCGCAAGGCCTCCTCAGTAGCGCCGATAATGACGGGAAGGGTCATTGCTGCCAGGGTGAGGGAACCGGCCAGGATACTCACGCCCATCTTCAGATACACCACAAAAAAGGCCAGGCCAAAAAGCCCGAAGACCACGGAAGGGACTCCGGCCAGATTATTGATCCCGAGACGGATCATGCCAACCACCCGTCCAGGACGGGCATATTCCTGTAGATAGATGGCGGATGCAACACCGATGGGAAGGGCGATGAAGATGGCGCCCAGGCTCAGACAAAGGGTACCCACGATACAGGGCAGAATACCTCCTTTGGTCATGGAGTCCATTGGCGGTTGGGTGAGAAAGGTCCAGTTGATGGCGCGCCATCCCCTGGCCACTAAAAAGTAGACCACCAGCAACAGGGCCATGCCGTTGATGAGCGCCGCGACTCTGAAAAGGCCGAACATGGTCCCCTGCAACCATTTGCGACGACCCTGGATTGTATCGGTTTTCCCTATCATTGCATAATCCTTAAAGCGTTGCCGCCCCCACCTGCCGATACCGGTTGGAAATACGCTCCGCCGCCACATTGAAGGCCAGGGTAAAAAGAAAGAGCACGATGGCTATGGCGAACAGGGCATAGTAATGTTCGCTTCGGAAAGGGGCCTCCGCCATCTCGGCCGCGATGCTCGCGGGCATGGGCCGAACCGGGTCAAAGAGAGACGTGGGAATCATGGCCGCGCCTCCCGCAACCATGAGCACCACCATGGTTTCTCCCATGGCTCTCGACATCCCAAGAATGACGGCCGTTGAGACCCCGGAAATGGATGCGGGCAGAATTACCCGTGCGATGGTCTCCCAGTGGGTAGCGCCAAGGGCCAGGGAAGCCTCCTTTAATTCCCTGGGAACCCCGAAAATGGCGTCCTCGGACATGCTGCAGATGGTTGGAATGGACATAAAAGCCAGCATGAGAGAGGCATTGAAGAGATTGAGCCCCGTGGGAATGTCCAGGATTTCCTGAAGGACCGGCGCCACGATCACCATGCCGAAAAAACCGATCACCACGGAAGGGAGGGCTGCCAGAAGTTCCACAACGGGTTTAACCAATTCCCGTACCTTTGCAGAGGCGCCCTCTGCCAGATAGAGGGCGGTCAAAACCCCAAGGGGGATGGAGATCACGGAAGAAACCACCGTGACGGCCATGGAGGCGATGATCAGAGGAAAAATACCGAAGTCGGCGGGATCACTGGTGGGGTACCAGAACTTGCCGAAGAGAAAATCCGTTACGGAAACATGGCCGAAAAGAGGAAGGCCCTCCGTAAACAGGAACAAGGCAATGAGGAAAAGGGTGGTTATGGAAGCCAGGGCAATGCCCAAAAAAAGAAAACGGATGATCCGTTCTCTGGCCCGTCGGCTTTTCCCTGTTCTGTCATTTTTCTCCATATTTCTTTCCCTGCTTACCATGAAAATGCTTGTGTCACCCGGTCCACGTCAT
>DUZB01000102.1 GCA_013349725.1 Deltaproteobacteria bacterium
TATGGGCATGGTTGCTCGTTGCTGGTTGCTGGTTACTNGTTACGACCACTGACCACTGATCACTGATCACTCGTCACGCTTCACGCTTCATTATCCCACCCTGTTCCAGACGGTACCTTGCTTTGTATCACTGACTTCTATTCCCATTTCAAGCAATCTTTTTCGCAGGCTGTCCGCCGTGTCCCAGTTCCCCGTTTTTCTTGCTTCTTCCCGGTTCCGGATGATTTCCTCCACTTCCTTTTCCACTGGGCCCGGTTCAAGATTCATGATTCCGAGGACCGAGTCGATCTGGCTAAGCGCCTCCATGGCTTTTTCCCTGTCCGCAAAAGAGAGGCCCCTCTGATCCATGATTTGGTTCATCCGGCTGGTAAACTGGAAGAGGGCCGCAAGCGCGGGAGCAATGTTGAAATCATCATCCATCGATTCCGTGAACTTGTGCTTCATGGCGTACACGGCCTGGTCCATGTCCGGGTTGTCGTTGGCCGATTTCGCGTAATGAAGTTTCTGGATGAATTTGTCCAGATGAGACAGGGTGTTCCTCGCAGATAAAAGCTTTTTCTTCGAGAAATAGATGGGTTTGCGATAGTGCCTTCCTATCAGCCAGTATCGCACTTCCCTTGCCGTATACCCCTGCCCAAGAAGATCGTTGAGCGTCAGAGGGGTTTCGGCAGATGATTCTGTGCCCTTTTCCTCCTTGGTCCCCCCGTTGGGCATGACCGGTTCATTGTGTATCCAGTAATTGGCAGGGGCTTTGCCGGACACGGCGCGGCTTATGGCAATGGCATTTTCATGGTGGGGAAAGATGAGTTCCACTCCACTTGTATGGATATCGTAGTTGGGACCCAGGTATTTCATGGCCATGGCCGAACATTCCATATGCCATCCGGGCCTGACATTTCCCCATTTCGTCTGAAAAAAAATTCCCCTTTTCAGTTCATTCAGGGTGGATCTCTTGAGGAGTGTGAAGTCTCGTGGATTGTCTTTTTCGTACTGATCCAGGTCTACTGTTTTGCCAACCTTTATTTTTTCCAGGTTTATGTTGGAAAGATCGCCATATTCCTTCAGGCGTGAAATATCAAAGTAGATGGACCGAAGTTTTTCATAGGCATATCCCTTTTCCAGCAATTTCTGGGTGAGTTGGATCGTTTCTTCCACATGTTCGCTGGCTCTGGGGTAGTGGTTTGCTTTTTTGATGTTCAGATCATCGAGATCCTTCATGAAAATGTCATAGTAGCGGTCTGTAAATTCCCGCAGGGAAAGGCCTGCCTGTTGCGCGCCCTGGATTGTCCGATCGTCCAGATCGGTGACGTTCATGATATGCTCGACTTCGTATCCCTTGAATTCCATGTACCGTCGGATCAGATCCGAAAAAAGGATTCGCCTGCACTGTCCCAGATCGATTTCCTGGCACAGGGTGGGACCGCAGGAATACATCTTTACACGGTTTTCATGGATGGGAATGAACTCTTCTTTTTTTCTGTGTAACGTGTTGAATACGCACAAACCGGATCTTTTCTTCGCCATGAAAAGCGGCGTACTCAAATATCTTTCTCCGCCGTCGGGAAGAATGACAACAATCCTCCCGGATTCCATTTCCAACGCCATTTTGAGGGCAACGGCCATGGCGGCCCCCGAACTCATCCCTACGAAAAGACCTTCCTTCATTGCAAGGAGCCGGGTCGTGCTGAATGCCTCTTCATCTTCAATATTGATGATTTTATCCGCTCTGGATTTTTCAAATATCCCGGGTCGGTACGATTCTTTCATGTTTTTCAGGCCCTGGATTTTGTGCCCCAGATAGGGTTCCACTCCTATGATCTGTACATTCGGGTCCAACTCCTTGAATCGTCTCGAAATTCCCATCAGTGTTCCGGTTGTGCCCATGGTGGCGACAATCGCGCTCAGTTCCCCTCCCGTCTGCGTCCATATCTCTTCGGCCGTTCCGGTATAATGAGCCATCCAGTTTGCCTCATTGTTAAACTGATCGGCTAACCAGTACTTGTCCGGGGTCTCTCTTATGAGATTGTAACCGTATTCTATGGCGCCGTCCGTTCCCAGGTGTGCGGGAGTGAATGTCAGTTCCGCCCCAAGCGCTTTCAGAATTTTCATGCGTTCTTCGCTGACGGCCTCCGACATGATCAAAAGGATCCGGTAACCTTTCACGGCGGCGACCATGGCAAGACCAATCCCGGTGTTTCCGCTGGTGGATTCAAGAATGATCTTGTTTTTTGTGAGTTCTCCCGTTTTTTCAGCCTGTTCAATCATATGGAGAGCGGGACGGTCCTTGATGGAACCCCCCGGGTTGAAATATTCGAGTTTCGCCAGGATCTCCACGCTTTTGTTGGGGTTTATGCCGGAGAGACTGACCAGGGGAGTGCCGCCGATGGTGTCAAGGATGGTGCGTGATTTTGTCATTGCTTTTGCCTGGGATGTTGTTTTGAAAATAAAGTTCCGTGAATCTACAAAACATAATGAATTGTTTCTCTGTTTCAATGGGAGAATGAAAAAGGGTCTTGTTTCTCAAAAGTTGATCGTATCCTATTTAAATTCCCTGAGTTTGGATTGTAGGTTCAACGAAACCATTCCGCCATGAGGTCTTTTTCCTTGCCGCATCTAATTCCTGCCGGAGCCCACGGTCCTTCCCTGCAGGGTACGACAAAATGTAGGTTGTAAACAAGAATCCAGTGCAATGTACCCTGCGATGAAGGACCTCCATCAGATGTGGGGTAGCTTTATCCAAGATGCGGCAAGGAAAAAGACCTCATGACTCCATTCTTGCCTGGACTTTTGAATCAGGATGCAGTTGATTTTTCCTGGGCTGTCTAGTATGGTATATCTGTTTATTTTTTACTCCAATATGGCAAATATTCATGGAGGAGCTTTCATGAAAATTATGGTTACCGGCGGCGCCGGATTTATCGGTTCAAATGTGGTGGACGGTCTTATCTCGGCCGGTCACCAGGTTGTTGTTGTCGACAACCTTTACACTGGAAAACTGTCCAACGTCAACCCGCAATCGCTCTTTTGTGAAACGGATATCCGTTCGGAGGAGGCGGGTCGTGTGATTGAACGGGAAAGACCGGCCGTTCTGATTCATCATGCCGCGCAGATCAGTGTTCCCGATTCTGTCAGAAATCCTCTTTTTGATGCGGATGTGAACATCAGGGGGTTTCTCAATCTTCTACAGGCGTGCGTGAAAACGGCTGTGGGGAAGGTCATTTTTATTTCTTCCGGAGGCGCAATTTATGGCGAGGCGAGCGAATATCCCACTTCGGAGAAATATCTNCCTGAACCGCTTTCGCCCTATGCTGTGACAAAATATACTTCGGAGCACTATCTGAACTACTACAAACATCAATACGGTCTGTTATTTACCACGCTTCGTTATGCCAATGTGTATGGACCTCGACAGGCGCCGCACGGCGAAGCAGGCGTCGTGGCTATTTTCATGGACAACCTGATAAAGAACGAGTCTTCCACCGTGAATCACTTCCCTGACGATGAGAAGGGAATGATTCGTGATTACTGCTATGTGGGAGATGTGGTAAAGGCAAATCTCGCAGCTCTTGAAAAGGGAGATGGAGATTTTTTTAATATCGGAACCGGGACAGGCACCAGGACGCAGGATCTGTACAATGCCATCTTTAACGCCTTTAAAAAGGTCAGGCCTCAGGTCCCGGACAGGTTTTCAAACGTCGTAAAACAGGCAGCACGTCCGGGGGACCTGAAAAAAAGCTGTCTTGTAGTGGAAAAGGCCCGCCGAATCCTGAGATGGGCGCCCGAGACAGATCTTGAGGAAGGTATTCGAAAGACGTTGGAATGGCGTTTGAGCGTTGAGTGAAACTTCGTTTCGAAATTGGAAACTGGAAACTGGAAACTGGAGACCGGCTACCCCTGAAACCTGAACACTGAAACCTGAAACCTCGTTCGAGAAGTTTCTGTTTCGGTGAGACCGGTCTCTTTCCGGTCAGAGGCTGGACCGATCATGGCTCGGTCTTTTTTTTTCTGTACACTTGACATTTGCGAGGCTGTCATTATTTTCATGCAGTCGGAAATTTTTTTATATGTTCCCTTTGGTTATCTAAGAACACCTGGTTTTTTTCTTGATAAATTCCAATAGATAAAATCCGACCGAGTCAGCGAATTTTTTATGAATACGCCTGATTTGAAAGATCGTCGGGATGCGGTGTTTCTGTTTATGTATCCTTTTATGAAATCGTTTAAAAATCCTGAAGCTTTCAATCTCTGAATGCTTAGGGGGATGTTTCCCAGTTTGAGGAAGCAATTATGGTGTTTTGGAAAAAACATTACTACTATTTGAGAGGAGATTGAGGAAATGAAAGTAAGACCGTTGCATGACCGTGTTATCGTAAAGAGGGTAGAAGAGGAAGCGACAACCAAGGGTGGCATCATCATTCCCGATACGGCGAAAGAAAAGCCTGTTGAAGGGAAAGTTATCGCTGTTGGTGACGGCAAGGTGGGAGACGACGGAAAAAAGATCGCCATGGAAGTGAAAGCCGGCGACAAGGTGCTGTTCGGGAAATATGCCGGAACGGAGATCCAGATCGACGGCGAAGAACATCTTATCATGAGAGAAGATGATATTATTGCGATCGTCAAATAACGTTTCTTAAGGAACGTCTCCAATCGCATGACAATATTCTACAGTTATCAAAAACTATAGGGAGGAAATTATAAGATGGCCAAAGTGATTAAGTATAGTGTGAAAGCCAGGGAAGCGATGCTTCAGGGGATTGACACCCTTGCCAACGCAGTGAAGGTGACATTGGGCCCGAAGGGCAGGAATGTCATTCTTGATAAATCTTTCGGGGCTCCTACGATTACCAAAGACGGCGTTACGGTTGCCAAAGAGATCGATCTGGAAGACAAGTTTGAGAATATGGGCGCTCAGATGGTCAAGGAAGTTGCCTCCAAGACCTCTGACGTGGCCGGTGACGGGACCACAACCGCAACGATCCTTGCCCAGGCCATTTACAGGGAAGGTTCCAAGCTGGTTGCCGCCGGTATGAATCCCATGGCTCTCAAAAGGGGCATTGAGAAAGCGGTTGAATCGGCCGTTGCCGAACTGAAAAAGATGTCCAAACCCACCAAGGACCAGGAAGAGATCGCCCAGGTTGGAACCATTTCCGCCAATAATGACAGCACCATTGGAAATATTATTGCCGAGGCGATGAACAAGGTCGGAAAAGAAGGCGTCATCACCGTTGAAGAAGCCAAAAGCATGGACACGACCCTTGAAGTGGTTGAGGGGATGCAGTTTGACCGTGGTTACCTTTCTCCCTACTTTGTGACCGATCCTGAAAAAATGGAAACCAATCTCACAGAGCCCTACATTCTGCTCAATGAGAAGAAGATCAGCAGCATGAAAGATATGATTCCTATCCTGGAGCAGATTGCCAAAATGGGCAGACCTCTCCTGATTATTGCCGAGGACGTTGAGGGTGAAGCCCTTGCGACCCTGGTTGTAAACAGGTTGAGAGGAACCCTGCAGGTGGCCGCTGTAAAGGCGCCGGGGTTTGGCGACAGGCGGAAAGCCATGCTGGAAGATATTGCAGTGCTGAGCGGCGGGAAGGTCATCTCTGAAGACCTGGGCCTGAAGCTGGAAAACATCACCCTGAACGATCTTGGTACGGCGAAGACCATCCGGATCGACAAAGACAATACGACCATCGTGGACGGTGGCGGCGCCAGGGCTGACCTGGAAGGCAGGGTCAAACAGATCAGGGCACAGATCGACGAGACCACGTCTGACTATGATCGCGAGAAACTGCAGGAAAGACTGGCCAAGCTGATCGGCGGCGTTGCGGTCATTAATGTGGGCGCAGCAACCGAAATTGAGATGAAAGAGAAAAAGGCCAGGGTAGAGGATGCATTGAATGCTACAAGGGCCGCTGTGGAAGAAGGGATCGTACCTGGCGGCGGTGTAGCCCTGGTTCGTTGCATCCCGGTAGTTGCAAAGCTGAAACTGGAAGGGGAAGAGCAGGCCGGTGTGAACATCGTCCTGAGGGCCCTGGAAGAGCCGATCCGTCAGATCGCAAACAATGCGGGCATGGAAGGCTCCGTGGTGGTTGAAAAGGTGAAGAGCGAGAAGGGCGCCGTGGGCTTTAATGCAGAAACCGGTGTGTACCAGGACTTGATCAAGAACGGAATCATCGACCCGACCAAGGTGACCCGTTTCGCGCTGCAGAATGCTGCGTCGGTTTCTTCACTGCTCCTGACGACGGAAGCCATGATCGCGGAAAAACCGGAAGCGAAATCGGATATGCCGGGAATGCCGCCGGGTGGCATGGGCGGCATGGGCGGCATGGGCGGCATGGGCGGCATGATGTAAATCCCTAACCTATCCATTCTATAGAAGTATTTATGAAAAATGCATCCGGAAGTTGCTTCCGGGTGCATTTTTTTTGGTTTGTCGTGTAACCCCTCATTTGGGTTGAACCGCGAAGACGCGTAGTTCGCAAAGGTTTTCCGGAAAGATTTCTACCGGCCGAGTCCATTCTTTCTGGATATCTCTCGATGAATCTGATACTAAAGAACGAGTAACGACGAACGAAGCACCAAGAGGACTTGGTTCTAACGTGGTCCATTAGATTTATTCTCTTACTCATAATCTTACTCGTAATCTTAATCGGGCAGCTCTAAAATAGGCCGTAAAAGAGTAAGATTATGATTACGATTAAGATTATGACCTTCCGAACGTACTCTCGACTAATTGGATCAAGTGGG
>DUZB01000353.1 GCA_013349725.1 Deltaproteobacteria bacterium
CTGGGCATGGAAGGAGAACAGGAAGGCAAATGGGTCCTGCTGGATTACGACGATGTGGTCATCCATATTTTCTACCAGCCTGTAAGGGAGTTTTACAACCTGGAAGGCCTGTGGGCTGAGGCCACGGAGGTCTCCCTTTAACCTTTATTCCGAAGGCACTTCCAGGAAGGAGGTTTGAAATTGTACAGAACCGTTCGCGTTGCATTCAGGTTTGCCCTTGCATCTCTGATGGCCATGCTGCTTGTCCTCTCAGGTCCCCTTGCGCATATCTCGCATGCCCTTTCTATTGATGACGAGAGAGACATGGGGCAGGAATTCCTGTTTCAGGCAAAACAGCAGTTTCCATTTATCGACGATCCCTTTGCCAACCAATATCTCAACGAGCTGGGTCAATATCTGCTCCTGCCGTTGGAGACGAAAGCTTTCTTCTTCCATTTCTATATTATCAAAGATAATACCCTCAATGCGTTTGCCGCGCCAGGCGGGCACATTTTTGTTTTTTCAGGCCTGATCGAGGCCATGACCGAGGTGGACGAACTGGCCGCGGTCATTTGCCATGAAATCGGCCATGTGTCGGCAAGGCACTTAGCAAAACGGATTGAACAGAGCAAGAACATCGGAATAGCTACCATGGCGGGAATCATTGCCGGGATGCTCATAGGCGGACCGGTCGCGTCGGCTGTGATTGCCGGTTCCATGGCCGCAAGCATGCAGGCCCAGCTTCATTTCAGCCGCGAGGATGAACGGCAGGCGGATCAACTGAGCTATAAGTATATGAAGCCTGCGAGTTTCGATCCGGCAGGAATGATCAGGGCGTTGCAGGAGATTCAGAAGGGAAGCTGGTTGGGAACCGGAAAAGCGCCCGCTTATCTGCTCACACACCCGACCGGCCCGGAAAGGATGAGCAATCTGGAATCGATGCTGGCTGAATATTCTTCTCAAGTTCTCACAGAAGACGCCGTTCGATTCAAGGCCCTTTGGCCTGCTTTTAAAACGATTGTCAAGGCCAGATCCTTAGACCCCCACGATGCCCTGGCTGCCTTTCAGAACGAAATAAAGAAAGATCCAGGGGCCTTCCTTCCTCATTTAGGCCTTGGAATCGTTTATATGGAGGAATCAAGATATGATTTGGCCATCGAGGAGCTGAAAAAGGCACTGGAAGGTCATTCCGATTTTATCCCCACGTTGCGGACCCTTGCCGAGGCTTACCAGGCGAGCGGGCAGGACGAAAAATCCCTGCCGGTACTTGAAAAGGTATTGCGGCTGGATAACGGGGACAGAGCTGCCATGTACCTTCTTGGATTGACTTACGAGGGCATGGGGCGCGAGGACAAAGCCCTCGCCCTTTTCGAGAAGCTTTCCTATCTCCCACCGGTGAGAGATGATGTCTTCTATCACCTGGGTCTCGTATACGGAAGGGAAAATCAATTGGGCCTGGCGCACTATAACTTCGGAGTTTACTTCAAATTGATGGGCGAGATGCACAAGGCAAGGTTTCATTTTCAAAAGGCAAAAGAACTGGCCAAGGGAGACCCTGCCCTTATGAAAAAGATTGAAAAGGAAACCAAAGGTTTGAAAGATGCATAATCTTAAATTATTTACCAAAAACAAGGAGGACCACCATGCCATCAGATAAAAAGAACCCATCTCAGGAATTTGAAAAGGCGCTTAAAATCGGACGTCCGCCCAACATCGTCCAACTGTTTCCGAATTCGAGAGCGCTGATTGTGAGCGGCAAGGTCATCGACAGGGCCATGATCAGGAAAGGCAAGGCTATGACCATCGCCGCCAACGGTCGGAATCATATGGTGATCCGCGGGGCGCTTGCGGCGGCACAGCGGGCAAACGCCGCCATCCTTATTGAAATAGCCAAGTCCGAGGGGGGGGCAAATGCTTACTGTCCGGTGAACTACTGGAACATGGCCCGGCAGGTGGATGCGGTAATGAACGAGCTGGGCATAACCGTCCCCGTGGCGATTCATGCGGATCATTACGGGATTAAAGGTTCGAAGGATGTGGAATCTGCAAAGGTTGAGATTCCTTCCATGTTTGACGCCGGTATGACATCTATCGCCATTGATGCCTCCCATCTTCCTGATGATGAAAATCTGTTGGCAAATCTGACTCTTAACCCCTATATCCCCAAATGGGCAGGCTATGAAACGGAAGTGGGAGAGATAAAGGGCAAAGAGGGCCTTTCCACTGCCGCAGAAGCCCTCTTTTTAATAAGGGGCCTGAACGCGCATGACATCTTTCCTGACTGGATTGCCCTGAACAACGGAACAACCCATGGGATTGAGGCAAGCGACCAGGGGATACAGGTGGAACTTACCGCGGAAATTCATGAGGCCCTGGCTCCATACGGGATATCCGGGGCGCAACACGGCACTTCGGGAAATAGTTCCGATCGCCTCAGGAACATTGCCGCCAATACGCGAACCACAAAGGCCAATGTGGCCACGGCACTGCAGATGATATCCTGGGGAGTCAAGGTGAACGACTATGGAAATGCTATGCTGGATGACAATGGTGAGTTTGTAAAGGTTTCCGATCATGGCGTTACCGATGCGCTGTGGGCGGATATGGTTGCCTACGCCAAAGAACGTGGACTGAAAGGCGGGAACTACAAAACGCTGAATCTGCCGTTTGAAAACAGACTCCTTTCCCTTCCCGGGGATATCAGGAGGAGGATTGCAAAGGGAGTGGAAGACTTTGTTTTTGAATTATTGAACAGCGTTTTTCACGCATCCGATACGGCCCCCCTTGCCTTTGAGGCTATTCTTGAGGCCGGTTCTTTCGATATGGGACAAAAGGGACATCGCATTGAAGATCCTGCAAAATGGACACCGGAAAAAATCCACGAAGGGGCATCTCTTATTGATTCAGACAAGGGTCCGTCCGGAAACTTCGAGGATTAGCGTTGTTCAGGATTTCCATGAAAGAGAAACCATGATGAAGAAAAACGATTTGGAAAAGGCGTCTTCCCATGCCTGGATAAGAGATATTATCGAGGAAGACAGAATCGATAGCTGCTATCTTGTCCGGGAAAAGAGCCAGGGAACAACCCGTAACGGAAAACCGTTTCTCACCCTGACCCTGTCAGACAGGACCGGTGAGATTCCTGCTGTGGTATGGGAAAAAGCAGAGGAGTTTTCATCCCTTTTCGTCGAAGGGGAGGCGGTTGTTGTCGCGGGATTGGCAAGCTCCTACCGAGGCAGGTTGCAGGTCACGGTTTCAGCGTTGAAGAGACCTGAGAAAGAGCCAGATTCAAGCCTGTTCTGTGAAACCAGTCCGATGGACCCTGCCAGGATGATGCGCTCTCTGAAAGAAGCGCTGAGAGGTGTATCAGATCCGCATTTAAGGGCACTGGTAGACCGGTTTCTTTCGGACCGCAAATTCACCGCCCTTTTAAAGAACGCTCCCGCCGCCAAAAACTTTCATCACAGCTATCTGGGCGGGCTTCTGGAGCATACCCTGTCCGTATGTGAAATGGCAGTGCAGATCGCCAGGCATTACCCCCGACTCAATGGAGATCTGCTGGTTGTATCCGCTTTTCTGCACGACATCGGGAAGATCAGGGAATTTACATCCCCTCCGAATATTGAATATACCGACGAAGGAAGATTGATCGGACATCTGGTATCGGGTGTGGAAATGCTGAACGAAAAGCTTGAAGGAATCAAATCTTTCCCGGCGGATCTGGCTATTCGATTGAAACATCTGATTTTGAGCCACCATGGACAATTCGATTTCGGTTCCCCCAAAGAACCCGCCTTTTTAGAGGCTTTCGCACTGAATTTTGTGGATGATATTGACGCAAAAATAAGCGGCCTGGGCCGGTTTATGGAAAGGGATCGACGCGAAGGCGCATGGACTGAATTTCATCGGCTCTTCAGAAGGTATCTCCTGAAAGGAGACATCGTGCCGCCTGAAAAAGGGTCGGAAGAGGAAATGGTAAAAATCAGCAGCGAACAGGCATCTCTCTTCTGATGAGAGCCTTTGGAGGAAATCTGGAAAACTTCGGGTAGAGCGAAAGTGGGCAGGAGATTGACTGGGCGGGGCACTTTCGTCAGCTTGCCCGGACACTGGAGTTGGAAGGCAAGAACGGCCGAAGCCTGGAAGGGGCGGAACAGGTCCTTGCGGATTTGGAATCCGAGTTCGAAAACGTCAAACGATTTTTCCGGGAGAACTGCTAAGCTGAAAGCTGAAAGTTCAAAACTGAAAGGACAGCACGCCCTCAACCCCTGTGAGAGCGGCTTGCAGCCGCCATGTACTCTGATCCATTCAGGAGCCGAAAAACGATGAGGTCAGGCAAATCAGGGATATCGCAGTCGGCGTCAACCCCTATGCGTATTGCCGTTTTAAGTTCCGACTACCGTGAGGTGGGCGGACGAGAAAAATTTGTATTTGAAGTGACGGAACGTCTTTCCTCCAGACATGGTTGCGAAGCCCATGTGTTTGCCGCCAGGTGGCAGGCCGAAAAAAGCAGCGTTACTTTCCATAAAGTGCCTGTCATCCCTTTCCCCCGATGGTTTAAACCGATCAGTTTTGCCTGGTTCGCAGACCGTTTGAGTAAAACGGGTTCCTACGACATTATTCATAGTCATGACCGGAATTTTACCCAGGATATCCTTACCCATCACGGTCTTCCCCACAGGACCTGGGTTACGCAGATAAGAAAAAAGAGGGCAAGCCTGTTCGATCGTGCAACGGCCTGGGTGGAGGAAAAAGGGATCACCCATCCAGGTTCCCCATGGATACTGCCGGTATCTGATTTGAGCCGGAGCGAACTTAAAAAGTCGTTTCAGATCCCGGATTCAAGAATGCGGGTGATCCATCCGGGGATATCCACTAATCGCTTTTTTACCATGGACAGAGAACCTTGTCGGGCTCAGATCCTCCGTTCCCACGGATTCGAAAAGAGCGATCTGATTCTGCTTTTTGTGGGAATGAATTTTGAGGTGAAGGGGCTGGACAGGGTTTTGGAGGGGATATCGGTCTTTACGGAAGGCGGGACGAAAAACACCCGGTTGAAGCTCCTTGTTGTGGGAAAGGGGGATGAAAAGGCCTACGGAAAAATGGCGTCTGACCTGCGGATCGGCGACCAGGTTTTCTTTGCCGGAGTTTCCCGGGAAGTGGAAAAATATTTCGTGGCGAGTGACCTGTTTATCCTTCCGTCGCGTCTGGATACCTTCGGGATGGTTGTGCTGGAGGCCATGGCTGCGGGCTTGCCTGTGATTATCGCAGGTACGGTGGGAGCAAGGGATATTGTGAGCCCGGATAAAAATGGTTTTATTCTCTCTGAAAAGAACCTCATAGCGGATATGACAAGTTCCCTGGAAAAGCTCATGAATGAAGAATTTCGCAGTGTAATGGGGAAGAATGCAAAAAAGGAAGCTGCATTGCACGACTGGGACATGGTTTCGGACCGCGTCATGGATGTTTACAGAATGCGTTTACAGCAGAAGCAAGGGAATGGGTTGGTTGGAATGATTTGATTCACAGGTGTTCCAATGTTATGGAGAGTCTTCATTATTTTTTGCATATTCCTCGGGGCTACCTCTGCTTTCTCATGGGAAGCCGCAGCGGGGAAACTGTATAAATGGAAAGATGCCCAGGGGGAAATCCATTTTTCAGACCGTCCTCCGACTGCAGATAGAGTGAAGGGGGATGTGGAAGAGAAAAAAATCAGAGAGGCCCCCGTAATAGAAGAAGAGATAGAGAAGGCAAAAAGTCCTATCGAACATGCCGTCCAATGCACCTTCCGGCTCATGAATAAAAAAGGAGGCGGTTCAGGATTTTTTGTCAGCAGCTCCGGCCTGGCTGTTACGGCAAAGCATGTGGTACAAGGAATTACCTACAGCATGAAAGCCGAACTTCGAGGGGAGAAGAAGAAATGTGCGGTGAGGATCCTTAAAAAAAGCGAGAAGTATGACCTTGCTCTTCTTCAGGTAGTGATGGATCGCACTGTGCCTTTTCTGGAGTTCAGATCTCCGGAGTCACTGGTTCCGGGAGAAGAGGTCTGGGCGGTTGGAAATCCTTTGTTAGGGTTCAGAGAAACCGTGACCAAAGGGGTTTTCAGCCGCATTTTCCAGGAGAAGGACTTCAAAGAGGAACTGAAGCTTCGCAGGCCCCCGTTCAATTACAAAGGGGACTGGGTCCAATTTTCCTCGCTGGTGACCGGTGGCAACAGTGGAGGGCCTGTAGTAGACGAAAAAGGAAAACTGATCGGTGTGGTGAGCTGGGGGGTTCCGGCCCATACCGCCCTCAATTTCGCGGTCCCCAGTTCGTATATCCTGGAGGACTTCAAGTCCTATCTCCCCTGAGACAAGCCTTTATGCAGTGGCCAGGAAGCTCTTGAACGCCTGCCTGAGAAAATGCTGAGGATATCCAGCGCCTCATTTCTTTAAAGATCAAACACCGCCAATATGTTGTGGTATGAGCGAGACCGTGATGCGCCACTCTCGATGATTTTTGATTCTTTTCAGAGAGAGCTGACGGAGATGATTTGCGGGCGTGTCTTCAGGTTTCAAAACGGAAGAATTGAATTGCCATCCTTCTCTATAGCAAGAATCAAAAAGAGAAGCGAAGTGATTGTCCTCAGGTGGTGGTAGCGCTTGTATTGGATGGTGATGGTTTCATCCGACATCATCGTATTTTCGAGGGGAAAATGTCGGATTCAAAGTCGTTGATCTCAATTGTGGCGGCATTGGAAACTGAGTTTTCCAAT
>DUZB01000269.1 GCA_013349725.1 Deltaproteobacteria bacterium
GTATACTTCCGGGCGGTTGACTAAACCTTACCCGTGAGGGCTTCTTTTCCCTCACAACATCGAACCATTGCCAGGTTCGAACCGTGCTATTCGTGGTGAAGAAAAAATGGACAACTCAAAAATTGAAGAAGCCCTTGCCCGCCTGTTCATCAAAGAAGATCAACGCATTGTCTTCTGGAATGATCCGGATCAGGAGTTTGCCATTACCCTGTCCCTGCTCAATCTCCCGGAAGGCGTCGGCATACTCCGACTGGATAACGTGGGTGCTCTGGAGGCCAAGATCCGCATAGAACGGGATGATCTTGATGGACGATATCTTCTCTATTCCCCCACCGAAGAACCCGATTATGAGGCCGACTGGCTCCTCGATATCCGTCTCTACAGCCGCAGTTTTCGGGCAGGCAGGGCTTCCATCCTATTAGATGAACTTGGCCTGGCCAATCAGCATCTCCGGGACCATATTGCCGCCCGCCGGAAGTTCTTTGACAGCAAACAGAGATTGCAGAAGCTCAAAGAGATCGTGGAGAGCAATGACACCGACGTGGACATGGACCGCAAGATGATCGCCGTTGTCTTAAAGGCCGACCATGCCGAGTGGTTCAATATGGTTTGCACCCTCTTCCATGGTTTTACGGTTGGGGAAAATGGAAATGACCTGGACCTGAACAGCCCGCCGGATGCCTGGTTGCAGGTGGAAAAGTTTGAGCTGGATGGGGCGTTCTGGCAGGTGATCAAAAACCTCTTCGGGTATGCCGAGGAGAACCCTTCTTTGAAGAATTTGCTTGTCCGACTCCTGGTCACGGATTTCGCCCATCACTTAAAGACCGGCCTCCCGGACTCCCTTGCCCACCTGGTATTGCCTCCATCTGGCCAGTCCAATGCCGTGGTCTGCCTGGCCCAGTGACGGGACAGCGCAAGCAAGGGGAGCAGTTATGACAGGCTGTCCGATGTGGTGGCGGGCATCATCAAAATCAAGGATCAGCTTTATGCCCCGGAGATCGAGCCTTTGCTGGATATCATGACCTTCCAGGATGTGGAAAAGGCCATTGCGAAGGGGCTCATGGATCGGGTCGTATCGGGGGCGGCTGTCGTTAACGTGGGGGATATCCGGTCAGTGGCCACGCGCAGGCAAGCCGGGCACTGGGCCTCTCCCAACGTGGTTGGCGCAGATCATATCCCCCGGACGGCCTTTCATGCAGTCTATGAGGCCCTCATTACAGCAGCGGAGTTCTTCGCTCTCAAGAACGCTTATGGCAAAGGGTTCGACTATGCTGAGGCATGGGAGATGTACAGGGCATACGAGCGGGAACTGTTTCGATTTGATCAACTGTACCGGCAATTCTGCGAACAGGCCGATATTGCGGAGTCGCGCATATGGGATGTGCTCAAAACTCTTCGGGAACAGGTGGAAGCGTGCTACGTGAACGGGTACATGCAGGATCTTGCGACTTGCTGGGGAAAACTTGTCGACCCAAAGGGAAACCAGTCGCTTCTGTCGGCATGGAGGCTCAAGGATACCCCCAATCAGCAACGCTTCTTTGAGAGGCTTGTTGCTCCCCGATTGAGGGAAGCTGAACGTCGGCGGAGCTTTGTTGTCATCAGTGATGCCTTCCGCTATGAAGCTGCGGAGGAACTTACCCGGGAACTCAATGGGAAATACCGTTTTGAGGCCCACCTGCATTCTCAACTGGGCGTCCCTTGGCATGGCTGTTCTGTTGCCACACGAAAAACTGGCGTATAAGCCCAATGGGGATGTCCTGGCGGACGGTCACCCAATGGCATCTCTGGAACAGCGAAGCCGGATTCTTGACTCTGTGGAAGGACTGGCCGTTAAAGCCGATGACCTCCTGCAGATGAAAAAGGGCGAAGGACGCGACTTCATCAAGGATAAACGTCTCATTTACATCTACCATAATGCCATCGATGCAACTGGAGATTCCGCCTCCACAGAAGGGCATACGTTCGAGGCAGTGAGACGGGCGATCAATGATCTTGCATCGGTGGTGACCTACGTCATCAATAATCTGAATGGTCACCATGTGCTGGTCACTTCGGATCACGGCTTTGTGTTTACTGAATCATCCCCAGGTGAGCCCGACAAGAGCAGCGTGCCTGATAAGCCGCCCGGCAATGGCTCTCTGACCCTTTCAGGATTCGGGTCCGTGAGCGCCGCAAAAGAAGCCGTAAAGGTCGGCTTCGACTATTACAAGGCCAATGCCTCCGGAGTGAGCGCGTCGGTCAAGGCAGGCGACCACAACTACCATATCCACATTGTAGAACCTCACAACACCGGTCCCACAAAGGCCATGACCCTTACTGCTTTTGTGGCCCTCTGTTCCGCCGTGTTGGGAAAATCGGTTCAGTCTCAGTTGGTGGTGTTAGGGAGCATGAGCCTCGGCGGCAGCATCGTCCCGGTCCAGAACCTGGCCGAGTCCCTCCAGGTGGCCTTTGACGCCGGAGCGAAACGCATATTGTTGCCCATGGCCAGTGTGGGGGATATCCCAAGCATCCCCGGAGAATTGTTCGCAAAATTTCAGACAGGCTTCTATGCAGATCCTCAGGATGCGGTTTTCAAGGCCTTGGGGGTGGAGTGATATTTAGGGCATACTATCCCTGGAAACTTAAAAACGTAACAGCCCCATTCCCACACAAAAGGAGGGATCATGACTATTGAAACAGTTCGTGCCGTTTTTGCCTGGTGTTCAGTAATAAACATAGGATTACTGATATGGTGGTATCTGTTTTTCATTCTGGCTCACGATTGGGCCTATCGGTATCATACTAAATGGTTCAAAACTTTATCTGTTGATACATTCGATGCCATGCACTATGCTGGCATGGCACTATTCAAAATAGCTATATTACTGTTCAGCCTTGTGCCGTATTTTGCCCTGCGGATTGTCGGGTAGTTTTCCATGTTGCGATTGCTGGAATTGACCTATGAGGATCTGGCAGCGATAGTTGTGGATCGGTATGAAAAAGGTCCATTCCTGGCCAGGGCTCTATATCGGGAGTTTTATAAAAATCTCGAACCGGATGCGTGGCGAACGGAAGTGATCCGGAACTCGCAGGGATTGCGCGATCGGCTCAGACAGGATTGGCTTTTCAGTCCGGGCCAGGTAAAAGAGGTAATCCATCAGGAGGGAGTCGTTAAATTCGTCACGGAGTTAGCGGATGGAAACCGGATTGAGTCCGTGATCTTGCCCATGAAAACCCACCAGACCGTCTGTATTTCCAGCCAGGCCGGTTGTGGGATGGGATGCCGGTTTTGCGAAACCGGAAAACTGGGATTGGCGCGCAGCCTCAGCGTGGAAGAGATCGTGGGCCAGGTTTATATAGCCAGGCAAAAGTCAGGCCAATGGATCCGCAATGTGGTGTTTATGGGCATGGGTGAACCTTTTGACAACTTCGAAAATGTGATTCAGGCCGTCCGAGTCCTCAGCGACCAGCGCGGTCTGGATATCGCGCAGCGACATATCACGCTCTCGACTGCGGGTCGGATCGACGGTATCGAAAAATTAGCTGCTTTACATATGCCTCACTTGAACCTTACTGTATCGCTCAATGCACCCAATGATGGACTGCGCCGCCAACTCATGCCGGTCCACGGCACGGTTTCGCTGGCTCTACTTCAAAAGGCCTTGATGGCCTATCCCCTGAAAAAAGGAAACGCGCTGAGTGTGGCCTATGTGCTCATTTCCCATGTAAATGACGGCTGCGAACATGCGCAACAGCTGGCGGAATGGTTGAAACCTCTGACGGCCAAGGTCAACTTGATCCCTTTCAATCCCGGTAAGGATTCGTTTTTTCGACCACCTAACCAGGAAGAAACAGATCTGTTTCGGCAGAGGCTTATTGAATTGCGTGTCAATGTGCAAAAACGCCTGCCGCGCGGCAGGGAGTTGATGGCTGCCTGCGGGCAGCTTGGGAGCCGTACGTGATATGAGGACAATGGGACGTTATCAACTTTTAAACTTTGCATGGAAATCGATATTTTCTAAGCCCGTAGACCCAGGATCTCTTTCGCTTCGGATGGATTGGCTATCTCACGGCCCGCTTCTCGGGCTATTCGCGCCATGGTATCGATGAGGACTCCGTTATTCTCGGCCCTGTCCCCATTCGGCAGGTAGAACGTGTCTTCCANCCCGGTCCTCAGGTTCCCTCCCAATTCTGCGCATCTGCGGTGAAGGTCCCACACCTCTTTTCTGCCCACCGCAATCACCTGGTAGTGGGTCCCTTCCGGCATTTCCTCCACCAGCAACGGAAGCCACTCCTTTTTAGCCGGCATGCCGCTGGCCACCCCCATAACGAGTGAAATATGGGCGTTTCCCTGAAACATCCCATTCTTTTTGTAAAGGCCCACACTTCGGACGATCCCCGAGTCAAAACATTCAAACTCCGGAACAACGTCGTTGGCAGTCATGACATCCAGAAAACCTTTCACTTTTTCCACACTATTGTCAAACAACGTGGGAGGCCAGGCCCAGGAGGCATCGGATCGAAGCTTGAGGTAATTCAGGGAACCGGCATTGCAGGCAGCCATTTCCGGCTTGAATTTTTCAAGGCAGGCAATGGGGCCGGATATGTCGGGACCCACCACACCGGTACTCATACAGATGATGATCTCCGGAACGCGCTCTTTGATGGCGGCTAAAATATCCCCAACCGTTTGGAGATCCCACGTGGGAAGATGGCCTTTCCCTTTTCTCTGGTCCCTGAAATGACAGTGGACGATAGAGGCCCCCGCATCAAATGCCTGCCGGGCGTGGTCTGCCATCTCCGTTGGGGTCACAGGCACATGGTGGACGGCAGGGTCGGTCAACACACCCGTGAGGGCACAGGTAATCACCGCTTTTTCATGCATTTTTTTCTCCTGGTTCAAATTCGTTTAATTCGTGTGATTCGTGGTTAAAACACGTTTACATAATAGAAGAGGCATACCGAATCATTTCCCTTTGAACGTTCCTTTTCGTTTCTGCATGAACGCTGTCATGGCCTCAAAGAGATCCTCCGAAGGCAGGATCATGGATGACCTGGCAGCATTGTACTGCAGGGATTGTTCGAGGGTGGCATCCTCATTATAGAGGAGTACCTCTTTGGCCCCCTGGACGGCAAGGGGAGGATTTCCGGCAATCTCTTCCGCCATTTCCAGTGCCTTTGCGAACAACGTCTCCTTGTCAGGATACACATCATTGACCAGATTGATCATCCTTGCCCGTTCGGCATCGAACCGATGCCCCCTGAAAGCCATTTCCCTTGCATGGCCCCGTCCCACGATTTTCGGCAGTCGCTGGAGACCCCCCACATCGGTAATGATAGCCAGGGTCGCCTCCGGCAGGGCAAATATCGCATCCGCAGAACAGATCCGGATATCGCAGCAGGCGGCCAGTTCAAGACCGGCGCCCAGACAGTACCCGTGTATGGCCGCAATAGTTGGCTTAGAAAGCCTTTCCAGGCGGTTATGAAGCTCCTGCGTTTCAAGTACCAGGTTAAAGAACGCCATTTTCTGAGATGCACCCGGGGTTCCACCGATAACGGTGATCAGTTCGTTCTCCGGTCCCAAATCCAGTCCGGCGGAGAAACACTTTCCGTCTCCCCTGAGAACAATGACCCGGGCCTCCCCGTCTTCCTCCGCCATTCCCACGGCATCCCCCAGCGACTTCCAGAGCTTCCCGTTCATGGCATTTCTCTTCTCCGGTCTGTTTAAGGTGATAAAAGCAACCTGGCCATCTCTGTGATAGGTCACCATGTCTTTCTGCCCGGATTGTTCTACGTTCATTTTCAGTTGCTCCTCCCCATTCAGATTAATCTTTTCTTACAGCCTTATAGCATACTCCTGCCTTTTTACCATCGCATTTAAATCACAATCTCCAGGTCTTCCAATGGATAGGAAACGCAGGCATGTACATATCCGAATTTCCGATCAGACTTTCTCACAAGCGCCCCGGCAGGTTGAAAAACCTTACCGGATACCACCTTGACTCTGCACATGCTGCACTCGCCGGATCGGCAGATCGAAGGCACAAGAATGCCTTCTTTTTCCAGTGTGGTTATCAGGGGAGTCCCAGCCCTGGCTTTGACGACTCCTTTTCCCATTACTTTCACATCAAACAGATCTTCCGCTTTGATATCCCCGGGCCATCCGGAATCATGCCGGATATGAACTGGCGCCCCGTAGACTTCCCGTCTGATCTTCCTGTCCGGGACACCCAGCTTCTTGCATTCGGAGATACAGAAGTCATACATCCCCTGGGGGCCGCAAAGATAAAAGGTCCTGTCGTCTGGATTTCCTAAAATTTCCCGCATCAGATCAGCGGTGATCAATCCGCTGACACCCCCATATCCTTCCTGTGGATTTTCAACAACCGGGATGTAATGGAACTCCTCAAACCTGGAGGCAAGCGACCTGAGGCGGTCGTGAAAGATGGCATCATCCAGATTGCTGATACCGTAAAAGAGGGTAATCGCACGGTCCAGGCCTTTCTCCACCACTTCGCAAATCATACTCATAAACGGTGTAATCCCGCTGCCGCCGGCAATGCAAACCATCTCTTTGTCATGAAAAAGAGGATTGTAATAGAAATGACCGCAGGGACCGGACGTGATCATGGCATCGCCCTTCGAAACATGATCCAGCAGGTAATTGGAGACCAATCCGTTTTTAACCCGGCGCACCGTAATGTCATAGTATCCGATCTGGTTTGGAGGAGACGAGATGCTGTA
>DUZB01000245.1 GCA_013349725.1 Deltaproteobacteria bacterium
ATATGGGATACATGTCTCAGTTTGTCCGCATTGCGGGAAGCGGGGATCCCCGCTGATCATGAAGCGGTTAAAGATGCCGTAGACTGGCTTTTCAAGAAACTCATAACGTCTCGTGGCGACTGGGCCTACCGGGCTCATGACCTGGAACCGGCCGGCTGGGCTTTTCAGTTTGAGAATACCTATTACCCTGATGTGGATGACACCCCCATGGTCCTAATGGCTCTTCAGCGCGCCCATGCCATAGACAGGGTAGGATATAAAAATAAGATGGAAAAGGCCGTAAACTGGCTGGTGGGCATGCAGAGTTCGGACGGGGGCTGGGGTTCCTTTGATATTGACAACAACTACCTGTATCTGAATAAAATCCCTTTTGCCGATCATGGGGCTTTGCTTGATCCAAGCACGTCCGATCTCACGGGTCGATGTGTTGAGCTTTTGAGCATGCTGGGTTATGGCCTTGAATTCCCACCTGTTTCAAGGGCTGTGGAATTCCTCAGGAAAGAGCAGGAAGAATGCGGCGCCTGGTTCGGACGATGGGGGGTTAACTACGTTTACGGGACATGGTCCGTGCTCAAGGGGCTTAAACAGGCCGGGGAAGATATGTCAAAACCCTATATCCGGAAGGCCGTGGAGTGGTTGAAGTCCTGCCAGAATCCGGACAATGGATGGGGAGAGAGCTGTAACTCCTATGCAGGCGTTTCCTGCGCCGGCAAGGGGAAGAGCACCGTTTCACAGACTGCGTGGGCGTTACTGGGACTCATGGCAGCAGGGGAAGTAAAAAGTTCCGCAGTGCAGCGAGGCGTCCATTATCTGCTCAATGCCCAGGACCGCCAGGGGAGTTGGGAAGAGAAACTCTACACCGGAACCGGATTTCCCATGGTTTTTTACCTGCGATATCACGGATACCGCCAGTATTTTTCTCTTTGGGCCCTTGGCGAATATCGCAGGCTCAGGACCGGAAACAAGACCTCTCAGGACAAAGCCGCCCTCAATGAGCCTGCTTCCTTTCGCCTTACCGCACTTAAAAAGAAGAGATGAATCCGACTGTCGGGCTTGTTATAGCACTACAGGCCGAAGCGCGCGCCCTTCTGGGGCGCGGCGTTTGGGAGCGTGCAGACGGGAATCGATATCGCCGGGTCTATTTCAATAAAGAGATGTCCCTGATTGCTGTCCTCAGTGGGGTTGGACGAAACAACGCCATGATTTCAGCAAGATGGCTGATATCCCAAAAAGTAAAGGCCCTGGTATCTCTCGGTGTGGCCGGAGGTTTAGATCCGACCCTTCGGGCCGGAGATACGGTTTTTGGGGATGTGATCTATCAAAATCAGGAGGGGTATTATCAGAAGGTCTGGGAGGGGATGCCGGGCATAGCGGGCGTTGTCCGGGAACGGTTTCAGAAGAGAGGGATAAGAGGCTTTGCCGGCGGTATCGTATCTGTGAAAAGCCCCGCTCTTTCAGGCAGTGCTAAAAAGAAACTTCATGTGGAAACGGGTGCCCTTGCGGCGGACATGGAGACGGGATCAGCAGCCATTGCTGCTGCTGAATCGTCTGTCCCGTTTTTTGCTTTTCGAACCATATGTGATCCTGCAGATCGAGAGGTGCGAGATCCTTTTTTTCGCTGCCTTGATCCTGGCGGGCAGATCAAGGTGTCTCGAATCGTTCCGGCCCTATTGCGAAATCCTTCGCTGGCATCTGATCTGCTGGCCTTGAAAAGAGACTTTCAATCGGCCTTGACAGGCCTTCACGATGCGTGGCATAAAGCAATCAGAGAGATGATTCCCCTTCTGATTTCAAAAGAAGATGAATGAGTTCTAAAGAGGAGAAAAACCCATGGTGAAATTGAAAATACTAATTCTGTTTTGCGTAATGTCCCTTGCCTCCAGTCTAACGGCGTGCGGTTGTTTAGGTGGAGGCAGCGGAGGAGAAGCGCAGGTTCAAACGACCACCAAGACCACAACAATTGGACAGGATCTGATAGACCTCAAGAAGGCCCACAGTGAAGGAGTCATCTCTGATAAGGAATATGAAAAGGCCAGGGAAAAAATCTTGAAAGAATCGGATTAATTGTCAACTTCCAAGGGGAACAGGTTTATATTGAACGAGTACCATGGGGTCGGGGTTTTTCGCGACAAGGTAGGTCAGATATAATGGCAAGGAATGAATGGAATGCCGGCGCGTTGTTGGGGTTGTCAGGGAGCTATTGGGAGACCTGCACGCTGCACGCTGCCGTTAAATTGGACCTGTTTTCCAGCATTGAGGAAGGCAACTCCCGGTCTGAGCAGATTACTGAGCGATCCGGCCTTCATTTGAGAGGCGTGACGACTCTTCTCAATGCTCTTGCGGCCATGGGTCTTCTTGTAAAGTCCGGAGAGGTTTATGCCAATGTGGAGGCTTCCCGGTCACTACTCGTGAAATCCTCACCCCGGTATCTGGGACACATGATCATGCATCACCACCACCTGGTGGAAGCGTGGTCCCGGCTTGACCAGTCTGTTCGCAGTGGAAACCCTGTCGGCAAAAATGTCACTGAAAATGAAGCGGGGAGGGAAAGCTTCCTCATGGGGATGTTTAATCTGGCCATGGGGATTGCCCCCCTGATTGCAAAGGAGATCGATCTGACCGGCAGGAAGCATCTCCTGGACCTGGGGGGCGGGCCGGGGACTTATGCTATTCATTTCTGCCTTGAAAACCCAACGCTGAAGGCTACTATTGCCGATCTTTCAACCACAAGGCCTTTTGCCGAGAAGACCGTAGGGCGTTTCAACTTATCGGACAGAATCGATTTTGTGCCGAGCAACTATCTGGAAGATGATCTGGAAGGTCAGTATGACGTTGCATGGCTTTCTCATATCCTCCACGGAGAGGGGCCGGATGGATGCCGGACGATTATTGAAAAAGCGGCTTCCGTTCTCGAAAAGGGAGGCAACCTGTTCGTCCATGATTTCATACTGGACGACAATTCCGACGGCCCTCTCTTTCCGGCAATCTTTTCCCTGAACATGCTGGTAAATACAAAAAAGGGACGATCGTACACGGAAAATCAGATCAAAACCATGCTGATTGAGGCGGGCTTACACGCTATCGAAAGGCTTTCTTACCGCGGTCCCAACGAATCGGGCATTCTTGTGGCCCGTAAGCCATTCTAACCATTTTCCATAATTCCAAAATCCAAAATCGTTCCTGAATCACGCCAAGGCGTGATTTACGTTCAGGCGCCATCTATTTTACCACATCCTCCCCGTAGAAGTCTCTCCCGGAATTCCGTCCCGCTTTTTCAAACATCTCTATCCAACCGTCAACGCGTTTATCGCCATAGGCATCCTTCCAGGCTCTCAGGATGCGATCGAGCGGAATATCAGAGAACGTTCCATGATCCGCCACGTATTCCATAAACTGCTCCCTTCCGGCGTTGTAGGGCTGAAAAACCGAATCCTCCAAACCGTTGAATTCAAGGGGAGCCACGTCGTGCCTTTCACACAGTTCCCGATTGAAGGCAGGGGTTGATTTTACCCATTTTCCTTTCAGATAAAATTCGGTGAACCCATGAAATACAAAAAGATTTGACCCGATATATTCGATAAGCTGCCGGGTCGCCAGATGGTTGACCACATCGGCAAAACCTACTCTGGACGGGATGCCGCACGCCCTGCCAAGGGCGCAGAGGAGCGAAGCCTTACACACACAGTAGCCTCTCTTGCTCTTCAGTACGTTGCTGGCACGATAATGCTCAGGGAGGTAGAAGGGATAGTAAGGGTCATACCGGATCCCATCTCTCACTGCGTAGTAGAGTTTGATGGCCTGTTCGACCTGATCGGTGCTTCCCTCACCAATAGTGTTCATGGCGTGCTTTACAATCAGGGGATGATCGCTGTCAACGACTGGGGTAGGCGTGAGATATTTCTGATCGATCTGGTTCATGTACAAAATCTCCTCTTTTGAGCAGGTTGAGTGAAACGAAAGGGGACCTGCATTTCCTATTTTCACCATAACATACTTCAGGTAGAATGGAAAATGACTGTTTCACACCACATGTCTCGTTCTATAAACAGTTCGATTTTTTCCTTGACACATAGTTACTTTGTAGCCAAAATGTAACCACAATAAAGCTTCTGAACGATTGTATCGCCTTTTCCGTCCACGATGAATTGAAAAAATGTCCTGAATGTAACCGGTACTTTCCAGTCGAAGGGTGGTTTTACGTAAAATGTCTGATGAAAATAGTTCAAAAATACCGCACAAGCCTTCTTCCGAAGAGTTAAGGGGAAGGGTCAAATTTGAAGTGTACGGTGAAGAAATGGTGGAGAAAACGGTCAAATTAAGTGGAAACAGCGGCAGGGTCTATCTGCCGCCCGACTGGGTTGGATGTCAAGTGAAGATTATCAGAGTTGATTAAACCCTTTGGGTAATGAGCCGGCCAATGAAAAATCTAAAGATACGGAAAATCAAACTGGAAGACGCCCCTGCTGTCAGCGGAATTCAGGCTTCTATTACAAAATCTTCGGCATCCATTGATTTCAAGCAGGTGCTTGAAAGGCAGGCCCACGAAGAAGATGCCAGCCTTGTAGCTGAGGTGGACGGCACGATTGTGGGTTATATGATCAGTTATATAGTCTTCGGTGGGTTTGGGCTTGAAAAGAGCGCGTGGATTGCAACCCTTGGTGTTCATCCCAAATTCATGGGACAGGGAATTGGGAAAAAATTGGCGGAGGAAATCCTTGAGGTCTATCGAAGAGAGGGGATCAGATACATTTCCACTTCCGTCCGATGGGATTCTGTGGATCTCCTCTCTTTTTTCAAAACCCTGGGCTTTGATCGGAGTAATTTTATCAACCTTAAGAAAGAGTTGGATTTTTGACTGCCTTCTTATCCCGACCTTGTTCTCCGGCTCGGCAGTACAATTCATAAGCGCCAATCTCAAAACACCCCCTTTTGTCCGATCTCTTCGCCAGACTCAATCCCGCCATGGTGGGATTAATCCCAGTTTCTTTTAATTGAAGATGGTTGGTCTCGTACCCCACCCCGCGAAGCTTGTCCTCGACTTGATCGGGGAGCGGAGACCCATCAACACCTAATGCCCCTGGATTCCCGCGTTCGCGGGAATGACAAAAACGGATGAATTTTGACTTTTTACAAATTCATCAAGATTGTCCTCGTCAAAAACCGGACAATTGCCCTATGCCAAAGGAGGTTCATGAAATGATAACGGCAGGAATAGATTGTGGCGCTAAAACTACCAAGACCGTCGTATTGAAGGACGGAAAGGTCATAGGCAAAGGGCTGGTCGCTACCGGTTTTGATCAGGAGAAAGCAGTGATGGACTCTTTGAAACTTGCCCTGGAATCCGCCGGAGTTTCCGAGGACAGTCTTGAAAAAATCGGCGGAACCGGATCGGGAAAGAAATCGATCAAGGTAGCGGACAACCTGGTGAACGATATCAAAGCCATGGCGAAAGCGGCGACCTATTTCTTTCCGAGCGCACGAACGGTAACGGATGTTGGCGCTGAAGGAGGAAGGGCCGTGAAAATGGATAAAGTTGGAAATGTGGTGGATTTCGCCATCAACGAGAAATGTGCTGCCGGTGCAGGTGCTTTTATTGAGTCCATGGCGCGTGCCCTTGAAATCCCTCTTGTGGAAATGGGGCTTCTGGCCCTCAAGTCAAGCAGGGAAATTCCCATGAACGCCCAGTGTGCAATATTTGCCGAATCGGAAGTGGTCGGGCTTATCCATGCAAAAATAGAAAAGCAGGATATCTGCAAGACGATCCACGATGCCATGGCAAGCCGGATCGTTTCCATGATCCGCAGGGTCGGTGTCAACGAAGATGTGGTGATGATAGGCGGTGTTGCTTACAACCCGGGTTTTGTGAAAGCAATGAAGCGCGAACTGAAACTGGAAAAAATCCATATCCCTGAAGCTCCCGAATACGGCGCCGCCCTTGGCGCGGCTATCGTGGCAGCTGAACAAGACTAGCGCCCGGCCTTCCCGGGGAATCTCCATGGGCGCCGGGATTAAGCAGTAAGAAATTGTGGTTCATCGCGGACTTGAGTGATACTCTGGTTTGCTCTCAGAAAGACCTTGTTCTGGTGTCAGGTGTCAGGTGTCAGAGAAAAACCCTGCCCGCATTCAGCCTATTCAACGTAGTAGCATATATTTCTCCTTCTTAGGATCGCGCAGTAGGAATCCCGCTACAGCGGGACTGACACCTGAAACCTGACACCTCGGTTCTGAAAAAAACGATTCTTCACGCTAATCCGCGAAGACCCGAAATTGGTTTGACTATTTGAGGACCCAAAAATGGCAGAAGAGAAGAAACAAGAATTCTGGAGATGGACAGAATCCAGATGGAAAGATCCCCATATGGATTGGAAAGACGCCCATTTCATTACAGTGGGGATTGATGTGGGCTCGGTAAGTTCGCAGTCTGTAATCATGGCTGATGGGCAGATTTTTGCTTACGGGAATATGCGTACGGGTTCCGATAGCCCCAACAGCGCCAGGAATGCCCTCGCCTTTGCCCTGGAAACCACGGATATGCCGGAAGAAAGAATGGATTACTGTGTCGGTACGGGATACGGCAGGGTGAACGTGCCGTTTGCCGATCGAGCCATTACGGAAATTGCCTGTCATGCCAGAGGGGCCAATTTTATTTATGGCCC
>DUZB01000190.1 GCA_013349725.1 Deltaproteobacteria bacterium
GAGACCAGTCGGACTCCGAGCCAGGAGAGAAGCACCTGCCCGATCACCAAAAAACCTAACAGGATGATTGCAGAATAGAGAATACATCGCAAGGCGATGCTGCGTCGTTCAATCGGAGGCCGTTTGGCGGTAACCGCCACGAAAAGTGACAGCGTCCCGATGGGATCAATGGTGGCGAACAGCATGATCGATTCACGGATGATTTCTTCCCACATAGTTCCTCAACGCGGGTACATCAGAAGTGGCTATAAACGCTTAACTTGGTGCAATATGATTTTTCAATTGCCAACCACGACCAGATAATGACTGAGACTGCATCACACACTTTCGTCAACCGGATGATGACCTGAAAAAGCGATCTATAAACCCAATCATACTCGTCTTCCTTGCATCAATCAATGTGAATCAAACGACCATGAGTCTCAGCGAGAGGAGACCAGTGGTTGTTGGCCGGGATATTAGACAAGCAAACCCTGTCAATGATACATCCCACAGTGTTCTGTAACGATCTAAATGTGGACACAGAAACTTGCATTAAGTTTCCGTCGCCCTTGGGTGAATTTAAACCAGTTTTCAGGCACTTGTAAATCGAAAGAGCGGAATTGCTACGCCGCCTTACTGTAACCGGACCATGTTTTGGGCCTGTGCCAGTGAACGTACTCCATGGCCTCCTTGAGTGCATGATTGATAGGTAGCAGATGGAAGCCCGTAGCCGGGTCCAGACATGCAATCCGGAGAAAACTGCTTTGATAAACGGGTGGCTTCAGATGCTCCAGGGTATCCGGCAATATGGGGCCATGGTTTTCAGAAAGGTGGTCCTGCATGACCCTGCACGCGGACAACTCCAGTTTTCCATACTTGTTCTTTCTAACGGCATATCCGAAGAGGCGACAGATCAGTGGGCGGAATGGATACCAGGAACATCTCCCCAGTCCTGAATTTTCGGAATCGGGAAGGTAGAGCACGCACCGATAATCGTCCTCGCCTAAGTTCTTTTCGATAGAGAGAGAAATGACATCCTCCCGTCCTCTGTGAAATATTGCGTAAGCCAGGGGTAAACACTCCAGTGTGGTTGCTTCTACACGGGAACTGTCGCAGCAGACACCGCAATGGTGTCCGCACCGCAATCCGGAGCGGAGTTGAAAATTCCTGATCTGTCTGTCCAGCGCCCGGTATGTCCCCAGGACTTTCTTTTCCAAGTCAAGGATGCTCATCAAAAACCTTTATCTGAAATCGGTCGAGGAAATGGCAGGGCATCATTAGAGGAGATTCGCGGAAGAAGCAATAAGAATGTACGGCGAGACCAGCTGTTGAATTCCCCGACGGAAACCCTATTATTCAACAGAGTGAACGTCCTTATCCGGGGAGGGCTGTCTCACTTGCTCTGAGTCTCTCACATGGTAGCTCCTGGTTTGGAACAAGGTGAATATTCAAAAAGAGAGGGGGCTTCTACCCCCTCTCTTAACACTCTTGAAACATTCCTGACAGTCTTGCCCCCGTGGGAGTGCTCCGTCAAGGGATGAATCTGATCCTTCATTCGTTCTCTAACGCCGCACTCCACTCGAATCGGCACGGGGAATGCACTGGCGATTTAGGTATAAAAATTGGTAACCGATTTTTATCTCTTCGTCATCCATTCATCTTTTTGAGAAGTTTGTCCAATGTGGCTTTGTTCGCCTTGCCGGTTACTTTCAGGCCATTTTTCTTCTGGTATTTTTTTAACGACCCTTTGGTTTTAGGCCCCATCAACCCATCCACCTTGAGTTTGAATCCCTCTTTGTTGAGCGCTTCCTGAATCTGCATTACATCTTTATTTGGGACAGGCGCTTTTGCAGATTGTGTTCCCGCTGCCTTTTTTGCCACCCCTTTTGCCGCAGGACTCTGTTCACCGGCTACAGCGGTAAAAGCCGCGAAAAACACACAACAAAGAACAAAAACCAGAACTCTCCCAACATACCTTTTCATCTTTCTCATCTTGCCCCCTCCTTCCCACCGTTACAAACAATTATGCCCCGACGTAAACTCGAACGACAGGGCACACCAATACGCTATTCCAAGTGTGGAATAGTCAAGTTATTTTCTTTAGTTAACACTATTCTCAAACAGCGTCAAGATAATTCATGCCTTAGCCCTGCCCGGCAAATCGGCGCCGCACCGCATGCGAGTCCATTTAACCTCCGCCCATCATCAGCAAGGGGCGCATCGCGAGACGTCCAGAAAACATAAATAACTCTTCTCCTTTCCGATTTATTGGGATGCCCCTATCTCCCCTACGGGCAGGTGGTACAATCGGTTGAAGAAGGTCCAAGGTGTCCCTATCGGGAATGAAATTAATTAAACGGTCCTCAGGGTGTTTAGGGCCAGTCCTTTCTGGTTACGTTTTCAGGCCGGCTCATCCCGATAGGGTCCTCATACAGCTGCTGTTCCGAATTGCTGACGTTATTTTTCTGCAACGCTACGCAACCCGCCAAAACCACGGCCACGATCATCGTTAACACCATCCATTTCAACCCGTTCCATTTCTTTCCCATCTCGTGCTTCTCCTGTTTGATTCAGGACAGAATTATTTCTTTTCCATCCATAAACCGCACATTTTTTCCTGGATTCTAACGACCCTTTTCATCAGAGTGGCCAACTCTAAAGTGCTTTCTTTCTAATCATAAGAAGCAAATAGGCGCCACGCAATCTCGTTCCGTGGGCGCTTGTTTCTACAAATCAAGCCCCTTTTTTTTGACTTAGTCGCTGGGATGACCAGAGTTGTGAACCGATCGTTTCTGCACTCGGATCTGCTCCATCAGTTATCTTGTTTTCTGTCGATCAATCCATAGACTATTGCTCGAAAGCGAAGATGCGTTTCCAGTCGGTTTTGATGCCGATGACCGTCCAGCCCTGCTTTTTCGCCTGGTCGTAGAGCGATTGGGGAATCGCCGACCTGATTGATGTTTTGCCAGGCACAATATGCGGGGGTTGGTCCGTTTTCGGATCATCCCGTTTCGGAAGAAGGATACTTGCATCATTCTTGCACACCTCTTGATCCAATTTAGACCGATTTCCAATCGCTTGTAAACCGAAAAATTTAGAAGTGTCCAACGCAAGGTTACATATGCCAGCCTTGAAGTCAGCGATTTCGCTTTCGTAGACCAATTCCCCGGGATCTCACAAGGAAATGAAGAAAATTTTCTATAGCAACGGAAAATTTAAAAACGCTACGCAGACACAAGATATCGTAGGTGCAAAAATTCGCTTTGAGGCTCCAACCAGTTGACTGATCTTGACAGTATAAAAAGGATTTTGAGGGTTCAAAACCATGCAATATACTTTACATACCCAAATGCCTTATCTACAGTCGCGTCACTACGCAATTCTGGGGCGGGTTCCTTACGTGCGGTTGCCTTACAACACGGACGTCACGAAGGTTTGACCCGGTCGCCACTTCGTAGGGCCTTGGGTGGGGCTACGATAATGGTCTCTCCCCCCTTGAGGCCTTCCTTGATTTCAGACTCTTCATCGGACGTGGCCCGGTCTATGCCCCCAATGATGTTCAAAAGGGTGGACTTTCCAGCCCCCGAAGCACCGACGATCACTGTGAGCCAGCCCTTCCGGATTTCCGGATCGATCCCCGGGAGGACCTTCACCTCCACCTCGCCCATCCGGCAGGTCTTGTGGATCTGGACGCATCGAACGGCTACATCGTCATTGGATTTCCGGGCCTTCAACCGCACCTCCGGGCAGGGGAAACCATCCGCCTCCAAGTGCTTTGTACAGGCGGACCAGGTTGGCGGTTATAGCCCCGTCGCTCTGGGTCAATTGCTCTTGAAAAGACAGCAGTGAACGCTGCGCATCCAACACGCTTGTAAAGTCTGTCAAGCCCGCCTGGTATTGGCTTTCCGAAAGTTCAACCGCCCGTTCAGCCGCCCTGGCCGACGCGCTCAGAGCCTGGCGGCGGTTCTGCTCTTCGGCATAGGAAACCAGCGCATTTTCCACCTCTCTCAGCGCATTTAAGACCGCAGCCTCGTATTCAATCAGGGCCTGTTCTTGAAGTTCCGATTGTACCTGGATGTTGCTCCGGATAGCCCCGGCATTGAACACCGGCCAGGAAATCCCCGGTCCGATGAGGTAGGCCAGGCCGCTGGCGGAAAAAACATTCCCAAGGGAAAGGGTTTCAAGGCCGATCGATCCCAGTAGCCGGAAACGGGGATAAAGATCAGCGGTGGCTGCCCCCACCCGTGCGGTCTGGGCCGCCAGGCCGCGTTCCGCACGTCGAAGGTCCGGCCTGCGTCTCAGCGTCTCGGCCGGGATGCCCACAGCTACCTCCCGGGGGGTGAACGGAATAAGTTGGGGCTTTTTCAGTTCCACGTGCAAAGCGCCGGGTTCCCGGCCCAGGAGTACTGCCAAACGGTTCATGCCGCCTTCCAGTCCTATCCGCAGGACAGGGATCTTGGAGCGGGTATTCTCGATGTTGTAGGTGGCCTGTTGAACCGCCAGCTCGTTTGTAAGACCGGCCTGATAACGGGATTGCGTCAGTTGAAACGTCTTTTCCTGCGCGCCCAGGTTAGACCAGATTACGACAATATTGGCCTGAAAGGTGCGAACATCGATATAGTTCAACGCGACTTCCGAGAGGAGGGAGACCATGACATCTCGAAGGTCTGCTTCCTTTTCCTGGATATCCGCATCGGCGGCCTCTACGGATCGCCGTATTCCGCCAAAGATATCCAGTTCCCAGGTCGCGTCAAAACCTGCTGCATAAAGATCGTAATCGTCCCCGCCATATCTTTCTTCACTGAGATGGTTCCTGGCGCCGGAAACCGATGCATCCACAAAGGGAAAAAGCCCTGATCTGTTGATGGTTCTGCGGGCGCGGGCTTCCCGTACTCTTGACCGGGCCTTTTTAAGATCCAGGTTCCCCGCAACCGCCTGTTCCATGAGTTTGGTAAGGATGGGGTCATGGAGGGTTTCCCACCAGGCGGCTAATCTTTCCGGATCCGGTTCTTTTGCTGTGAGGCCGTACTTGAGGTCCGTATTCCAGGCCTTGGGGGAGAGAACAGCCGGAGGGGCATAATCGGGCCCTACCGGGGCGCATCCAAACAGGAGAGCGGACAGGATCGCAGCGCTCAAACAGGACAGAAAAAAGCGAACCGCGGAATATCGAATACCCGCCTGCCATGCAAGGCAACCGATGGTAAAAAATGCCCCTGATTGGGAAGATCCATGGTGGTGTTTTCCGAACTTGGGCAAAGGCATTGCGGGCAGGCCGAACCGCAGAATGACGAAGTGTGGAATCGCTTCGCTCTGATTTTTTAAGATTGTGAGGGTCGATAGAATACCTTCATTGGACATTGGACATTCCTTGTTCGATATTGGATATTCGCTTTTCAGCAAGATTCACACGAGCGCAAATACTCCGCATTCCGCATTCCGCATTCCGCAATTCAAGATACACCGTCACTATCCGGTTTACCGGTTTCTTCGGTTTTGCATGGTTCATGGGAACGACGTTTCTCTCTGCGGGTTTTTGCCTTCTCCCGTGCGGTCTGGAAAAAGGCATAAAGGGCCGGAATCAGGAAAATCCCGAGCAGCGTGGCGGCTAACATCCCGGAAAATACCGTGACGCCGATGGCGCGGCGGCTGTTGGCTCCGGCCCCGGTGGCGATGACCATGGGAAGGACCCCCAGGATAAAAGAAAATGCGGTCATGAGTACCGCCCGAAAACGAATGCGCACCCCCGCAATGGCGGCGTCGAAGATGCTCATTCCTGATTCCCTTCCTGTCTTGGAAAATTCAACAATGAGGATGGCGTTTTTGCTGGCAAGGCCCACCAGCAGGACAACGCCGATCTGGGCGTAGATGCTCAGGTCCAGTCCGCTTATCATGAGCCCGACCAGGGCGCCCAATGCCGCCACCGATATGGAGAAGATAATCGATAGGGGTATGGTCCAGCTTTCGTACTGGGCCACGAGGAAAAGATAGCCGAACAGCAGGGCAAGGGCTAAAAGTATCGGAGTCTGTCCCCCGCTTTTCTGTTCCTGATAGGAAAGGGCCGACCATTCGTAGCCGAAACCCTCGGGCAGGGTTTTAGCCGCCACGTCCTTCATCGCTTCCATGGCCTGGCCGGAGCTGAATCCGGGCACTGCCTCGCCGTTCACCTGAGCACTGGCAAACTGGTTGTAGCGGGTCACTAACTGGGGGGCAAGTATCGTGGAGAGAGTGGCCACGCTGCTTAAAGGAACCATATGGCCGTCGTCGCTGCGAAGGTATATCCGGTTGATGTCCTCCAGGGTATCCCGGTAGGGTGCATCCGCCTGAACTTTGACCTGAAAGACACGGCTGTACAGGTTGAAATCGTTGACGTAGCGGGACCCAAGCTGGGCCTGCAGGGTAGAAAATACCCGGCTGACCGGTACATTGAGGATTTCGGCCTTGGTACGGTCAAGATTCAGAAAAAGCTGGGGAACTTCGGCCGAATAGGTGCTGAAGACGCCATTCAGGACGGGGTTCCGGTTGGCTGCCACCACAAGGGCGCGGGTTGCGGCCGCAA
>DUZB01000303.1 GCA_013349725.1 Deltaproteobacteria bacterium
CCCTATCTCATAGCCCATCCCGACCCGGAAAGCCTCAACGGAAAGATGGCTCGCTGGACAAAGACATTTTCCGTGAAGGAAGTGGAAAATGCCATGGACAAGCGCGGATTCAACATGCCCGGAATTCAAAGGATTGAAGCAGCAGAAAGAGGTCCTTCCGGCCGCATTATCAAGGTACGCATCGTTTCCAGAAGCGGTTCGAAGGTTCTTCGAACACGGACGACCCTCAGAAGAGCGCTTCAGCTTCCTGAAATCCTGCTGGAAATAGAACAGAAGGACGGAAATTTCATCTTTGATGGTCGTGGCTGGGGTCACGGAGTAGGTTACTCCCAGTGGGGTTCAGCCATTCTGGGAAAAAACACCGCCTATGATAAAATTCTGGCCTTTTACTATCCCAATGCGGTCCTCGAAAAAAAATGGTGAGCTTCCTAAGTTTTCAACACAAACCTTGCATCTGCTGCAATACACTTTTTCGAATTACACATCACCGGGTTCAGATCGACGGATTCAATATGGTCCTCTAGTTCCATGATCAGATCGGAAAATTTCAGCATCATGCGGACCAATTCCTCCAGGTTGATCGGCTCCGCCCCGCGGTATCCTTCCAGGAGCTTGTAAGCTCGAAGGTTTTTGACCATGGACCGCACGGTCCTTTCATCGAGGGGGGCCATTCTCAAACTGGTATCTCCGTAGATCTCCACGCCCGTTCCCCCTATGCCAAGAAGGACCACAGGCCCGAACTGGCAGTCTACCTTCGCCCCGATGATCAACTCCATTCCCGCAACCATCTCTTCCAGGAGTATCCCATCAAAACCTTCGATGCGGCTGAGACGTAAAAACGCTTCTTCCAGCTCCGCATCACTTTTTATACCGGGGATGACGCCGCCCACATCCGACTTGTGCATCACCTTGGGGGAGACGATTTTGGCTACCACGGGATAACCGATCTCTCCGGCATCGCTCAACGCCTTTTCCATTTCCCTGGCCCACCTGAAATTCGGGACATCAACACCCGACAAGGACAGNATGNGCTTGGCGTGGGGTTCCATCACCCAGCCAATCCGTTCCGAATCCGAGAGGCTAAGCAGGATCTCTTTATTCAGCATGGCTGACACCTCCTCATGGCATCCGCCATCTGAACGGTCCCCTCGATGGAGGACGAGACGGGGATGCGGTTCAGTTCAAAACCTTCAATCAGCATGCGGTATTTTTCCACGAAGGGAACATAGGCCACCAGGGGCTTTCCCGTCTGCATGGATATCTGGCTCAACCGTGCCCCCAGATCAGAGGTGACCCCGGGAAGATAGGGGAGCAGCAGGACCATCACGCAATCCACCTCGTGGGAATTGCTCAGACGTGTAGTCGCGGCCACGAAATCATCGTCCACGGCGCTGCCCGTTAAATCCACGGGATTGCCCAAAGAAACAATATCACGGATACTTTCGGACAGATCGCCTCTCAAGGCCTTCCGGATTTCCTCGGAGAAGACGGGAACGGAAAGCCCCTTGTCGGAACACTGATCTACTGCCAGCGCCCCATGCCCGCCACTGCCGGTTACAATGCCTATTTTTCCCTCAATAGCCCTGGGATAACAGCTCAGGGCCTCGCAGAAGGAAACCATTTCAAATTCATTCCTTGCCTCAACCACCCCATGTTGGGCCAGCACTGCGCTAAAGGTGTCATAATCTCCCGCAAGAGAGGCGGTGTGACTGGAGACAGCCCGTTTTCCACCAGGGCTCTTGCCTGATTTCAACACGACCACCGGCTTGGGGCAGTCACGGGCGGCCAGGACAAAATCCCGACCCTCATTTTTTCCGAAACCCTCTATGTAAAATGCGATGACTTTGGTTTTCGGGTCTTGGGCAAAATATCGCAGCAACTCCAACTCCCCGATTACAGCCTTGTTTCCAATGCTTACAGCGAGGGAAAGGCCGACCCCCTCTCCCGCGAACTTGATCATCTGATCCACCAGGATACCCCCGCTCTGACTGGCGATGGCCACATTGCCGGCATCAGGCCGAACCATTCGCTCGGCGGGAAGGAAAAAGGTGTCCACCCTTGCAGGCGAATAGATACCCAGGCAATTGGGACCGATAAAAGGAAAGTCAGCCTCTCTGGAAATGGCAACCATCCGGTCCTGAAGGGCCCCACCGCCCGCCTCGGCAAACCCGCCGGAAATCACGGCAGCACCTCCCACTCCCGCTTTGATACAGTCCTCCAGTATTGCGGGACAGTGTTCGGCCCTTGCGGCGATAACCGTCAAATCGATCTTCTCGCCGATTTCATCAATATGGGAAAAGACCTTTTCCCCTTGAAGGACGCCTCCCCGGGGATTGACCGGAAACACTTTCAGAGGATATCGCAAGTTGTTCTTGTTGTAGATTACATTGGCGGGATGGCGATTGTTTTTCAGGGAAACACCGATCACCGCCATGGATTTCGGCGCCAACAACGGGTCAAAACGCATTTTGTCCTCCTTTAACTATCCTCTTCCCATGCCTATTCGTGTTATTCGTGTTATTCGTGGTTTGAGGTTGTGTTTTCACGGTAAAATTCCTGCTGCATTATCTTTGTGAATTGTCGACAACTTCCCCCATATATCTCCTGCGCTCCTTGTCTTCGACCCAGATTTTGTCCTGAAACAGACGGATGTCTTCCTGGTACTTCAGGATGCATCCGATTGTCTCCCGGACCACCGTTTCATCCAGATGATCCCGGTGCATGATCATGAGCGCCTTTGCCCAGTCCAGGGATTCCGAAACACCAGGTTTTTTCAGAAAATCCACCTCCCTGATCCTCTGCATGAACCCGGCGATCTGTTTTGCGAAATCCGGTTCAACCCCAGGCAGTCTGGTCATGATAATACGGTATTCCTTTTCAAAAGAAGGGTAATCAATCCAATGATACAGGCATCTCCTTTTGAGGGCATCATGAACATCTCTTGTCCGGTTGGAAGTTACCACAACCATAGGTTTTTTCTCGGCCTTAATGGTCCCGATTTCAGGAATCGTTATCTGAAAACCGGAGAGGATCTCCAGAAGAAATGCCTCGAACTCCTCATCAGAGCGGTCGATCTCATCAATAAGTAAAACCGGAGGCTTGTTTCCTGATTTCTGTATGGCTTCAAGCAGGGGGCGCTTGATCAGAAACTCAGGCCCGTAAATAAAATCCTCAAGCCCTTTCATTTCCTTTCCACCCTGCTCCTCCATCCTGATATACAGGAGCTGTTTCGGATAATTCCACTCATAGAGGGCGGTGGACGAATCAATTCCCTCATAACACTGCAGTCGAATCAGCTCCGTGTCAAACAGCTTTGCCATGACAATGGCGACCTCGGTTTTCCCAACGCCGGGCTCCCCTTCGAGGAACAACGGTTTTTCAAGTTTACTTGCCAGATAAAGTACGGTTGCCAGTGCTCGATCTGCAATATAGTCTTCCCCGGCCAGTTTCTCTACAACCTCTTCAATGGAATCAAAATATAAAGACAATATTTTCTCCTTTCGCACCATTCCGGTTGAAAACCGCTCGGCTATACTTTATCATATCCCGAGGCGTCAATCTCTGTAGATGAAGGAATACCCATGAAAACCAGGAAAAAGCCCAAGCCAGCCTCCCCTGCCCTTCAGGAAAAACTCCAGCAAGTGGAAAACCTGGCCGCTGAAAAAGGAATTAAGGTTCATTATGACAGACTCGAAGCCGCGGGTCTGAAACTCAAAGGCGGATTCTGCACGGTAAGGGGGGAGTATAACATCTTTGTGGACAAACGCAAATCCGTGGTGGAAAAAATCGAGTTCATCAAAGATTATATGGACCATGAAACCCTCTCCGCCTCTCCGGAAACAGAAAAAGAAGAAAACCCTGCGCCGAAGGCATGAGGTTTTATCCATTTGAAAATGCTCCAGTTTTTTTCCCAGGACAACGTGCAGGCAAGGCCTGGAACAAGAAAGTATCTTCTCAAAGCGATGGTGATCCTTCTTGTGGTCGTCTTCTCTTTTCAGGCAGAGATACTGACTGCCGAAAAAGGACTTCCCTGCCAGGGCCTAATAACAGCGACGGATGCCCTGGTCATCCAGGATCCAGAAGGGAAAATCCTCTACAAAAAAAACGAGGGAAAGCAATGCATTCCGGCATCCACCCTGAAGGTATTGACGGCGCTGGCAGCAATCGAGCATTTCGGACTCCCCTATCGATTCAAAACGGAATTTTATCTGGACCACAACCGGAACCTGAAAGTAAAAGGATTTGGGGACCCACTTTTGATTTCAGAAGTTCTGCGAAACATTGCCTCATCCCTGTCCACCAGGGTAAGTCATTTCAATAATCTCCTGCTGGATGGCGCCTATTTCACCTCTCCCATCCTTATCCCCGGGCGTGAACATTCCACCAATCCCTATGATGCCCCGCCGGGTGCATTGTCCGCCAATTTCAATACGGTGGCTTTCGAACGCAACCGGGAAGGCAAAATCGTTTCCTCAGAATCGCAAACCCCGATGCTTCCGTTTGCAGAGGAACGCATTCGCCGCCTGAATCTTAAAAAGGGTCGATATACCCTTATTCACGATACGCATGAAACCACCCTCTACACAGGAGAGCTCCTTCGGCATTTTCTGATAGAACAGGGGGTGTCGACCGAAGGGAATGTCATGCTTGGCAAAATAGACGCAACGGACAGGTGTGTCTACGTTTTTCACTCTCCCTTCACTCTGGAAGAAGGCATAGAAAAAATGCTTCACTCTTCGAACAATTTCATGGCCAATCAGATCATGCTTGCCCTTGGAGCGTCTCGATTCGGCCCTCCGGGGAATCTCGAAAAAGGGGTAAGGGCCCTTACTGAATTCGCCTCGAACGACCTGGGGCTTTCCCACGTAAAGCTCGTGGAAGGATCCGGGATATCGAGGGGAAACAGGATTTCAGCTCTTGACATGCTTATCGTACTGAACCGATTTAAACCATACAGGCATCTCCTGAAAAGAAACGACATAGAATTTTTCAAGACCGGCTCACTGAGAGGAGTAAGAACGAGGGCAGGATACCTGGAAGGCAATGCCACGGGACCCTATGCGTTCGCGGTCTATTTTAACCGAGCCGGATCTGATATGGACGGCGTAATGGACTGCATAAAAAAATCGTTAGGCGCCCGCATCTCTCCCTAAGCCTTCCTCCGCTACTTTCTGAAAAGGTCCTCCAAGGCCTTCTTGGCATCCTCTTGTTTGGACGTCCCGGCAGGTGCGGAACCTCTTAAAACGAAATACTCGCAGAAATTTGCCCGCTCCTTCTCAATGACCCTTTCCGCCATGACCTCCTGGCATTCATTATAGGCGCCATAGTCATGGAACTTGCACTGCCTGCAGCACCTGATATCCCATCCGCAATGGGGACAGGTATCGTGCCGCATCACTTTATCCTTCATGGAAAAGCCTTTTTTGCAGAACGCACATTGCATCATTTCATTTCCTCCCGACAAAACAAAATTTTGACAATTTCTCCGTGGTGGAATAATATTTCCGGATGGATACAACACTTTCCTATACGCCCTTCGACCACACTGCGGACCTGGGGATCATTGTTACGGGGATTGATCTGGAAGATCTTTTCAGAAAAGCCGCACAGTCAATCATCGAAATCATGTTCCGGAAAAACAGTGTAAAAGGGACCGAATTCCTCAAAATTTCCCTGGACGGGGAAGACCTTGCCGACCTGATGGTCCGCTGGTTAGGGGAAATTCTTTACCTTTTTGACGCGGAGCAGCAAATCGTCTCCGATATCAGTATCTTGAAAGTCAGCCGCACCCATCTTGAAGCAGCACTGACCGTCGCTGTTTTCCGGCCTGACTATCATGAAATCATAAACGAAATCAAGGCGGTTACCTACCACCAGATAGAAGTGACACAAAAACCTGAAGGTTGGAGCGCCCGGGTAATTTTCGACGTATGACCAGCACTACAAATACACAATTAATCAAACTGGATGAATATCGATGGCTGTTGCCGAAAAACGGTCCCATGCGCGTTCCGGGGCTCATTTTTTCCAACGAGGCCTTGATAAAAACCTTGCAGGAAGACCAGAGTATCGTCCAGGTGGCGAATGTCGCTTCCCTGCCCGGCATCGTAGGTCATTCCCTGGCCATGCCCGACATCCACTGGGGATACGGTTTTCCCATTGGAGGTGTCGCGGCCTTCGACTTTGACGAAGGCATCGTCTCCCCGGGAGGCGTTGGATACGATATCAACTGCGGCTGCAGATTGATGACAACCCACCTCCAGGCCGATGAAATCCGCCCTCACATCAGGGACCTGGTTGCAGCCCTTTTCCATTCGATCCCCAGCGGAGTGGGGACTTCCGGGCCTGTCAACCTTTCAAAACAGGAAGAGGCACGGGTCGCTGTCCAGGGGGCCGCGTGGGCGGTAAAATCCGGGTTCGGCGACAGGGAAGACCTGCCGCGAACCGAAGACGGCGGATGC
>DUZB01000237.1 GCA_013349725.1 Deltaproteobacteria bacterium
CCCCCTCCATGCCCACCTTCACAGGCACCCTGCCGCTGGGTACCCGCACGATCACGAGAGATCTGATCTCAAGACGGATCCGAAATAAGGACTTGGAATGGAACTTACTCGCTTTTCGCGCATTAAGTGGGAAAAGGCCATCGACTTCAGGAAAAGGGGACAGTTCCGGGAGGCCGAAGATGAACTGAAGGAGGCCCTGGACGAGCAACCGGAAAGCCCGGCGCTGCGGGCGAGTCTTGCCCAGGTCTATCTGATGCAGGAGAGGCTCCTTGAAGCCAGGGTGCTGGCGGAGTCGATTCTTGCTGAAGATCCCCAGTACCCGGAAGCACTCTATGTCATGGGAGAGATTTTCTTTCGTCAGGAAAGAATGGAGGAGGCGCTCCAGTACTACAGGCAGGCCGCCCTGAAGGACAAACGGCCGTATATCACCCTCCGGGTGGCCAGGACCCTGCGCAGAATGGAGCAGTATGAAGAAGCCCTGGATACCCTGGATTCCCTGCTGCTGCACCAGAAAGACAACCGATACTTCCTGAAAGAAAAGGCCCTGGTATTGAACCGCATGAAACACGGTGAAGCGGCCCTTGCCGTTTACGAGGACCTGCGGAAACTGGACCCCGACGACAGCTTCGTGCGCAAGGAAATCGTGCGGTTGAGAGGGGAAGATCGTTCCAGGGAGAGTACGATCGAGGAACTTGAAAAAGTGGTCAGTCTCCCTTCTCAAAAGGACGATGCCCAGATGCATGGCCTGCTGGGACAGAAACTGAAAGAAGCTGGACGGTTGAGGGAAGCGGCCGCGGCATTCCATGAGGCGGGAAAAATGGCGCCTGAGAATTCCTATTTTGCGAAACAGGAAGGTTTCTGTTATTATGGCCTTGGAGAATACCCCGAAGCCGCCGAGTATCTGAGCCGGGCCTTTCAAAAAGATCCGTACGATTACTATGTGAAAGGAACTCTGAAAAAAATCTACACCTCCACCGGCCGAACCAAAGATTTCATAGATCTCCTGGAAAAAACCCTGAAGGAACATCCGGAGAATGTGAAACTCATGGGGACCCTGCAGGGAATGAAAAAGCAGTTGGCGAAGGAAGAACTGGAAACATAGGGAATGCCATGGCATTAAAAGAAGAAAGAGCGGAGCGAATCGGCGATCTGGTGGAGATCCCGGAAATCAAGACCGTCATCCAACTGGAGGACCTGAAAGACCCCCGGCTGTCCCGNATGATTCTTGAGACCTTTGTGCTCACCCGGGAAGTCCGGGACAATTTGACGGCGATTCTGGCCAGTCTGACGGGGGGAGAAGGCCGCGGCATTTTTTTGAAGGGCCACTTCGGTTCGGGAAAATCCCATTTCCTGGGCATGCTCAGTCTCCTGTTGCGATTCCCGGAGTCCTGGGAGATGCTGATATCCCAGTCCCTGGAACTGACGGATTTTGAAAAGGAATTGAAAGATCGACGCTTTTTCACGGTAGACGTGTCGCTTGTTCAGTACAGGGCCTCTGAATTTCTGGAGGATATCATCCTGCGGGGCATTTTGAACGCGTTTAAAGAGAGCGCGCACCCCTTGCCGGATCAGGAAGAAGGCCGACATGCCTTTTTTTCCGGGCTTCAGAAAATACTGAAAGAGCAAGGGTACACGGGCATGGTTTTTCTGGTGGATGAACTTTCCGAATTTCTGCGATCCAAGGCGGATGCCAGGGCTTACAATGAGGATATCCGTTTCCTGCAATATCTGGGGGAGGAGGCCGGGGCCTTTCCGTTCTGGGTCATCGCCACGCTGCAGGAATGGATTGAGGAAACGGGGGAGATCCATCAAGACACCTTCAATAAGATCAAGGACCGATACCCTGTGCGCCTCTCTCTTGGCCAGGCCCATATCGAGGAACTGGTCTCCGAACGCCTGATCAGGCACAGGGAAGGCGCCGACGTAAGGATTGGGGCCTTATTTGACGAACTCAAGGCCTATTTTCCCAGCTTCCAGGTAACCCGTGAGCGCTTTGTGCGTCTTTATCCGGTCCACCCGACCACATCTTGGCTTCTGGATCGCCTCAAGGCCCTCTTCTCGGAGCACCGGGGCGTGGTGGACTTCATCCATTTCCGGCTCAAGGGAGATCCGGAGCGACAGATTCCCTCCAGACTCGACCGTCCCGCGCGGGAACTTCTTACACCGGAAATCATATTTGATCATTTTGTGGAACGAATCAGAGAGCGGGCCGAAACCCAGATCTACGTGGAAAGGGTCTTTGAGGGATACCGGGAAGAAATCCCCGAGATTTTCAAGGACCCCGACCAGCAGAAAATCGCCCTTAATGCCATCAAACTGCTGATCCTTTTTACCATAAGCCCCTCGCAGTTCAAGAATACGGCTCGCAGCATGGCGGAGATGATCCTGTTTCCTATTACCTCGCTGGATACGGAGATCAACTACCAGTTTCTGCGGGACATCCTGGATCGACTGGCAAAGGAGGGATCCTATGTGCGGGTCGAACCCCATGTGGACCCCACGAAAAGCCACTACTTTCTTGATTTGAAAGCGGATATCTCCGGGATTCTGAGACGCAGGATCCGGCACATGGCCTCCCAGTTTTTTCCTGAGGACCGAAGGCTGTTCACGCAACTGGCGCCCATGGTGGAGAGCCCCTATCTCCCCCTGCCCGGCTGGTTTGAAGCAGGTCGGCAAAATCTGCATCTGCAGTGGCAGCATACCCGCAGAGGAGGAACACTTCAACTGCGCCAGCTGGATGAAATATCCAAAACAGAGATCAGGGACCTGGCTGAACGTTGGACCCGAGACGAAGAGGACTTTTTTGTCCTTGTGGGAACCCCGCATCGCCGCGAGGAGCAGTTCTCCCATGTTAAAGAGAACCTGCTCCCCTTTATTCGCGAGGCCCATCCCGGCCTGTTCCTCTTCTGGTTGCCGACCGGCTTTGATGAGGATTCCACCGTTCTAAAAGAGGTTCTGGCAGCAACCCTCATGCGCCGAAAGCTGGACCCGGATGCCTCGGAAAAGGAGAAGCAGACCGAGAGTTTTCTCGATTCCTTTATCCAGGGGCGAAAAGAGAGGCTGATGGAGGCCTTTCACAGAATCTATTTCCACGGGAACCTGCTCTGGGATGAAAACAAAGTGGAACTGTCCCGGTTAGGATATCTGACCCAGGAAAAATTTCTCACCGAATTCGTCCATCCACTGCTTGAAAGGCGATTCCCCGGCCATGTGCGAGTTCAGCCCTACATGAATCCCCTGCTCCCCGGAATCCTCAAGGAGATGGTCGGTGATTTCCTTTCCAATGGACACATGGTGGCAGATGATCCGTCCAGGCGCGGGCTCCGCGACGTCCTGGAAGGCATCTTAAAACCGATGGGGCTCATCAGAAAGAACGGCCGGAAATATGAGCTTCAAGTAAACCCCAGGCAGAATGAACTGGTCCGCGTGTTCCTTGAAAAAATGGACGATCGGGAGACGGTTCCCGTTGAAGAGATGTACTGGGCCTTTCGGAAAGGAGAATACGGTCTCCTCACGCACCAATTCGAGATCCTGGTCCTTGCCATGCTGTTTTCCGGGAACCTGGTGGCCTACAAGGGGATGTTTCGCAAAGGTCCGGAAGAACTGTCCAAAACCGGCATCAAGGGAATTACCTCCCTTGGCAAGGGAGAAGTGCTTACCGAGGCCCTCCAGCAGGCCATATCTAACCACCCGCTCATCTCCAGGTCCTTTAAAAACGTGCCCGTCACCCTCACTCTTCAGGAGGAGTTGTGGAATGAAATCAAAGACCGCAAGGCCCCTGCCCTGGAAGAGCTGGAAAGCGTGAAATCCAGAATCCGCTGGGCGGCCGGGTTTGAGGCCTTCAGGAATATGCCCTGGGAAGCCATCCTCCGGGATATGGATGACCTGGGCGCCCAATGGGAGGAGGTCAAGGTCAGTCTTCCCTCACGGGAAGGCCTGGGGCGGTTCATCAGTGCCGGCCAGGGAGACCCTTTTCTTGAAAAAAAACTGAAAGATGCGGAAATGGCGCACCGTTTCCTGGATCAGGCCGAGCGCATCCTCTTTGTCCACCAGTATATAAAAGACCAGACGTTTGTTATGCCTTCCGGAGAAACCTATGTTCAGTCTGACCCGTCCGCGAAACACAGTATACAGGAACCCGGCCATGAAACGGAGTACACCGCTCTGCGGCGAAAGCGGGAAGAGATCATAACGTTTTTTGACGAAAAACGTCCTTTCCCCGTGTCGGAAGAGGCCCTGGCGGACCTTTTCCGCAGATTTCAGAGACTTCGAGATTCCTATTGCAGCCTGTATGTGGAGGCCCACGGAAAAGAACGGGGGAAAGAGCGGTTCCGGCGCCACGAGGAACTGCTTCAGTCCAGACGTTACCAACTCCTCAAGCGGCTGGATAAGCTGGAGATGGTCTCCGTGGAGCACAATCGCAGATCGGTCGAACATGATCTTTCAGTCGTCCTTGAACATTGTTGCAACCGTTCTCCCATGGAGCTTCTGCCGGCCCAGCCCCGTTGTTCCTGCGGTTTTCAGCTGGGTGAAACCCTCCTTTTAAAACCCGTGAACGAGCTGGAAAGGGAGATCGATGAGGGGATTTTGGAGACCTTGGCGGCATTGAAGGCGCCTGCCATTCAGGAAAAAATTATCCCCTATTTAGAGGGGCTGGACCTGGTTGAAAAAGGGGACGAGGCGGAAGCGGTTCGCCGTTTTTTAACTGTTTCTCCGAAGGATGAAGCATTCCTGGACAGGCTTGACAGGGCGCTTACCCCCAAAGTCATCTTTCATATCAACGAGGCGTTTCACGGCAAGGTCCTGGTGGTGGAGAGGAATGTGGACCGGCTCTACCAGAGCCTTGTTCACAGAAAATATACCCTCTCCCAGACACGGAAAATCATCCGGGAGTGGTTGGAGCAGGAGACCTTGTCCGAAGACACCTTTTTTCATTTTGTGGGGAAGGGAGAAGAAAGGCATGGCGGCGATCAGACCAGGGAACTTTTTCGGGAGTTTCTGGAAGGGTCCTTTGCGGGTCTTGCTTCCCTTTACCGCCGAATGGGCTTTGATCAGTTTGCCCGGGCCATGTTCGCCACGTTGTGGGCCGGGCAATACCAGATCCCCCCTCAAGAGGTTATGCGGTTGTTTCCCGCCGCCGAGAGGGATCTGCGGGGAGAACAGGAACCCCTGGCAGAACTCCTGATGAAGCTGGGGGGCGCCCTGATGCAAAAGGAAGCACCACTTTTTGAAACGGTGATTTCCCTTGTTGAAGAGGACGGGGACTTTATTCAGGCCCTCTGGTCTGCCCTTCCCGATATTTCTCCCATGGAGATTTTTCGGAGGGAGTCGATCTTTTCCCTCATCGTGAAAGAGGCCTTTGAACGTATCATGGGCGGAAACCCCGGTAAAAAGGACCTCAACGACCTGCTGAGAGCAAACGATGCCGACAGTGGGCATGGTCGTTTTCAGGAGAGAAAAAAGGAGATGGTCCAGGTCCTGGAGACGTGCGCTCTGTTTCTGGAAAAAGGGGCGGGCCTGGACTCGCCGGGAGATCTCCCCATGGAGAAGTTTTCCCGGTGGGAGTCCCTTTTTACCAGAAAGCTTTGCGAACTCCCGGCCCTCCGCGAGAAACTGCGAGAGGCCCTGAAAAAGACAGGCATCCCTTTTCCCCCATTTCTGAAACAGCAAGAGAGGGACATGGAGACAACACTCGGCGAGGTAGTGGAGGACTTCAGGGTTTTTTACCGGAAGGCCTGTCCTTTATGGGAAGGGGGAGATGGACCGAGGCCGGTGATGATAGAGGACATCCCCGGCCTGCTCTCTAAAAAGCGGCAGACGCCCGATTACGCTCAATTCCGTTACCTGCTCATGGACGGGATGCGCTGGGATCTATGGGAGAGAATCAAAACGGATTTTTTCGGGAAGATGCCCCATCTCTTCCGCCTGGTGCGCGAAGGAGCTCTCTGGGCGCATTCGCCCACAGATACGGCCCACCAGCTCTCCCGGTTTGAAGAGGCACTGGACGGAGCGGGCGGAGCCATGGAGGACGAGTCCCCTCTCTGGAAGCTGACCGGCATCGATGAGAAGATCCACAGTGAAAAAGGCCCTCTCTCCCATCTTTTTGCCAATGTCGTCAACTACCTGGAAATCGATTGGCACCACCGGCTAAAAAGGCTTCCTTCAAGGACCCTGTTGATTCTTTTTGCCGATCACGGCTTTGTGGAAAATCCGGCCTTCGATCCTTCGGCCAAATATGAAAGCCCGCGCTACCTTCACGGGAAGGACTCCCCTTTCGAGGTAATCGTACCCTGGGCCTGGGTCATGCGGATCTGACAGCTCTCTGGTTCAAAGGTTCAAGGTTCAGGGTTCAGCGGTTAGCCCTTTCAAGGTGCTTATGAATTTTAGCAATTTAGGGTTGTATTGGTAAGAATCGGGTTTTGAAGTTATAGTTTTCAGGTGTCAGGT
>DUZB01000273.1 GCA_013349725.1 Deltaproteobacteria bacterium
GTTGCCGGGTCACATGGGACCGATATTGGGGAAAGAAGCGGTAGAAAAGAACTTNAGAGCAATCGAAGATTATTGGCTTGCTTATATGTGAATACCAGAAATGGGTCCATCATTGGACATCGGGCATAGGACATAGGACGTTGGGCATAGACTTTGATCTTCGCCAGCTGGAAATTTTTCGCGCCGTGGTTGACCTGAAGAGCTTTTCCAAGGCGGCCGGCCGCGTATTCCTGGCTCAGGCCTCCGTCAGTGAAAGAATCGCAACCCTGGAGGGCCTGGTTGGAACAAGACTTCTGGATCGCTTAGGGCGACAGGTCGTTCCCACAAAAGCCGGCGAGCTCCTTTACAAGCATGCCGTTCTCCTTCTGGATATGAAGAGAACCGCGTGCCTTGAAATGAATGATTTCCTTGGCGTGCGAAAAGGCGAGGTTTCCCTGGGGGGAAGCACCATCCCGGGAGAGTATATCCTTCCGAAACTCATCGGTCGTTTTCGGGAGCGATATCCCTTTGTGTCTATCGACCTGAGCATTGCCAATACGGATGAAATAAGGACCAGGGTCCTTGCCGGCGATCTGGAACTGGGCGTGGTGGGTTCCAGAAATGCTCATGGAAACCTCATCTGCCGGGAACTTTGGAAAGATCACCTGGTCCTGCTTGTTCCCTCCCGGCACCGATGGGCAGGAAGAAGGGAAGTAATGGTCCAGGACCTCGTGGATGAACCGTTCATTCTCAGGGAATTGGGGTCGGGTACCCTGAAAATCATGGACGACTACCTGAAAGCAGCCGGTCTGAATGGAATCGATGGGTTGAACACGGTCGCTCGTTTCGGAACATCAACGGCGGTCAAGGAGGGAATCAAGGCAGGGCTTGGGGTATCCATCCTTTCGGCGCGGGCCGCCGACACGGAACTGGAGATGGGCATCTTGAAAGCCCTCGAAATAAAGGATCTTCAAATGGATCGGAACTTCACCCTCATAAGGGACAGGCGAAGGATTGCTTCGCCCCTCTGCCGGGCACTGGTTGATTTCCTGCTGGAAAATTCCAAAGCGGAACAGAAAAATGACTGTTTTTAGACCCGCCATATCTTTCAGAGAGATCATTGATCGTATCCGGAAATATCGTCCGGACCAGCATATCTCCAGCCTGCTTATCGCTATCGTTATCGGCATATTGAGTGGATACGGCGCAGTGCTTTTCAGATTCGTGATCAAGGGAGCACAGTATCTCTTTTACCAGAACAGCGACGATATTCTCACCTTCGCAGCATCTATTCCGCCCTACATCATGATCGGCATGCCGGCCCTGGGAGGCCTGATCGTAGGCATTCTGGTCCATTTCGGCGCAAGGGAGGCCAAAGGGCATGGGGTCCCCGAGGTCATGGAAGCCGTATCCCTTCGAGGAGGACATATTCGAAAGCGGGTGGCCTTTGTGAAAATCATGGCCTCCGCCATCTGTATCGGTTCAGGAGGGTCCGTGGGCCGCGAGGGGCCCATTGTTCAGATCGGTGCTTCCATAGGGTCCAGCGTATCTCAGCTTTTCAAGATGTCAAGCCAGCAACGAAGGACCATGGTGGGATGCGGAGCCGCCGCCGGAATCGCCGCTACTTTCAATGCGCCTATTGCGGGAGTGCTTTTTGCCCTGGAGGTGCTCTTAGGGGATTTTGGTATCGCCGCCTTTTCCCCGGTGGTCCTTTCATCCGTTATGGCCACCACCATATCCCGACACTACTTTGGTGATTTTCCCGCCTTTGTTATCCCTTCTTACGAACTGGTTTCCCTCTGGGAGCTGCTCATTTACCCGTTTCTTGGAATTCTGGCCGGCCTTCTGGGTATCCTTTTTATCACGGTCCTGTATAAGGCGGAGGATCTCTCTGATCTCGTTAAGATCCCGGATTGGATAAAACCAGCCATTGGAGGATTGATATTAGGGGTCGTTCTTCTCAAATGGCCCCAGGTTTTCGGTGTCGGATACGGCGCCATGAACCTGGTCCTGTTAAATGAAATGACAGGTATGCTGATGCTGACGCTCATTTTTGTCAAGATGGCCGCCACCTCCATCACCCTTGGGTCGGGCGGGTCAGGGGGCATCTTTGCCCCATCCCTTTTCATGGGGTCCATGGTCGGCGGCTTTTTCGGTTGGTTCGTCAACCTCTTTTTCCCGGTTATTACGGCGCCTCCCGCAGCCTATGCCCTCGTCGGGATGGGAGCTTTTGTGGCGGCCACCACCCATGCCCCCATCACCGCTATTCTGATTATTTTTGAGATGACCGGCAATTACAAGATCATCCTGCCCATGATGATCACTTGCATTCTCAGCACTATTGTGGCGTCCTCCCTCAAAACCGGATCTATCTACACCATTAAGCTGCTCCGGAGAGGTGTGGACCTCTCCAAGGGTCTTGAACAGAATATCCTTAAGAACATGAAGGTCCGCCGGATTATGGAAAAAAATGTGGTGACCGTTCCCGAAGGCATGCCCCTTGTAAGCCTGATCAGCACCTTCAAGGTAAGAAATGTTTCCTATCTCCACATGGTCAACAAGGAAAATGATCTAACGGGCATTATCTCTTTCAGGGACATCCGTCCTCTGCTCGAAGAGGAAGAAGTGAATTATCTGATTATTGCGAAGGATGTGGCCACCACGAATGTTGTCACCGTCGGAGAGGATGACAACATTCAGGTCGCCATGAGTCTCATGGGCAATCGGGGTATTTCCCAGTTGCCGGTAACCGGAGGAGAAAATGGACGTAAACTCATCGGAACTTTGAGGGAAAAAGATGTGATTGCCGCTTACGATAATGCGGTCATTCGCCATGAAATCGAACTGCATTAACCCGGATAGCTGTAAGCCGTGAACGATTGACATAGCTTTTTTTGGGGACGCTGATTTCCGCAGATAAGCGCGGAAAAATAAAAAAATCAGGCATAATCTGCGTCTATCGGCGTCCAAATTCTTTTTCTTGAGCAGTCTACATCGGAGATGTCTTGCAGGATCTTGTTACCGTAATCATTGTAAACTGGAACGGGAAAAAACTGCTTCCGGATTGTCTTGAAAGTCTGAGAAAACAGGAATTTCAAAATTTTTCCACCATCCTTGTGGACAATGGATCTTCAGATGGATCTCTTGACCTTGTTTCAGAGTTCTATCCGGAAATCAGAATCATCTCCCTGTCTGAGAACATGGGGTTTGCTGCAGCAAACAATGTGGCCTTTTGCCAGGCTGAGACAAAATATATCGCGCTCTTAAACAACGACGCAATGGCTCATCCCCAATGGCTCAAACAACTGACGGAAAGCCTTGAAAACGACCATGGCGCAGGTTTTGCCGCTGCCAGAATAGTCTATTATGACAATCCGGAAATCATCGATAGGGCAGGGGATGGTTACTCCACGGCCGGGGCGGGTGTTCTGCGGGGAAGAGGTTTGAAGGCGAAGGATTATGCGCAAACCCAGTATATTTTCGGGGCCTGTGCTGCGGCCGCCATGTACCGAAAGGCAATGCTTGACCATGTGGGTTTTTTTGATCCGGAATTTTTCCTGATCTACGAAGACGTGGATCTCAGTTTCAGGGCCCAGCTTTCCGGATACCCGTGTCTGTACGTACCTGAAGCCATTGTATATCACAAGGTCAGCTCCAGCATCATTCGGGATTCTTCGGTTTCCATATACTATGGACACCGCAATCTTGAATGGGTGTATTTTCAGAATATGCCGCCCTGGCTGCTCCTGCGGTCCCTCTGGGCCCATGCCCTATACGATCTGGCGGCCTTCTTCTATTTTGCCGGTAAAGGCATGGCAAAACCGTTTCTAAGGGCCAAATGGCATGCCATCAGGAGTGTAAAAAGGGTTGTGAAAAATCGCAGACGAATTCAGTCAGAAAAGCGTGTGGTCAATGCCTACCTGTGGAGGCTCATGGTAAGAGAACGGTTTCTGCCCCGGTTGGCCATGAGGATGAAAAAAAATGAAGACTCATGAAACTATAGAACATTCCCATGTGGATGTTATCCTCGTTAATTATAACAGCACGGACCACCTGCTGCAATGCTTGGAATCCCTTTACAATGCTTCCCGCGGATTGACCATCCATGTGTGGGTGCAGGACAACGCTTCCAGTGACAATGTGGCTCGGATAAGCAATCTTTTTCCCGACGTGAATGTAATCAGAAATGATAGAAATCTGGGATTTGCACGGGCCATCAACCGATCTCTTCCGCAGGGTTCCGCTCCTTACATTTTGATCCTGAACCCGGACACCATTGTCGCTGAAGGTTTTTTTGAACCCATCCTGGAATACATGAATACCCATGGCGAAGTGGGAATGATCGGTCCGAAAATCCTGGATACGGACAAGACCGTCCAGGGATCTGCAAGGTCGTTTCCGACCGTGCTGACAGCGCTTTTCGGCAGAAAATCGATCCTCACGAGATTTTTTCCAGAAAATCCCATCACGAGAGAAAATATCCTGACAAGCAGTTCTGATGGTTTTACGCCAATGACAGTGGACTGGGTTTCAGGGGCCTGTATGCTGGTCAGGAGAGAAACCGTAGCACATGTTGGTCCCATGGATGCCCGGTTTTTCATGTACTGGGAGGATGCGGACTGGTGCAGGCGTATGTGGGAAAGCGGGTGGAAGGTGGTCTATTTTCCAAGGTCTTCCATCGTTCATTTCGCAGGGGTCAGCAGCAATAAAAATATCTTCCGTTCCGTGCTTGAATTTCACAAGAGCATTTATCGCCTTTTTCAAAAACATGCCCGGTCGCCTCACTCCTTTCTGAGGCCCTTCATCTTCTGGGGCCTCATATACCGATTTATATTCGTGATATTCTCCCAGGGTGTATCCATCATGTTTTACCGTTTCCTGCATTCTTTCCGTGGGAGAACAGGTGTGACTTCATTCCCTGACGGACGGACAAAGCTGCTCCGTTTCATCGCCAGACTGAATATTGGCGGCCCGTCCATTCACGTCTATTTGTTGACCAAAGGGCTCAATCCTTTGAAATTTCGGTCTATTCTCGTGACCGGCAAGATTTCCCGTGAGGAGGGAGATATGAGCTATCTGTTCGATGCTCTTGTTGAAAAGCCAATAGTTATCGATGATCTGCAGCGCGAAATCCGGCCATGGCTGGATATAAAGGCTTTCTTCCGGATTTTTTCTCTTCTCCATGCTGAGAAACCTCAGATCGTGGACACACATACTGCCAAGGCCGGGACCACTGCAAGACTGGCCGTCATCCTGTATAATTTTCTGTACGGGGGAAAAATCCGGACGGTTCACACGTTCCACGGCCATGTTTTTGAAGGATATTTCAGCAGAATAAAATCTTCTGCCTTCGTGTGGGTCGAACGGTTGCTGGCAAAGGGTACCGACGTGATCGTGGCTATCAGTGATTCCCAGAAAAAAGACCTGTCCGAAAAATTCAAAATCGCAACAACTCATCGAATCAGGACCGTACATCTTGGGTTTGATCTGGAACCATTTCTTTCGTCCTGGGAACTCAAAGGACAGCTCAGGCAGATGCTTGGAATGGACAAGAGCACCCTGGTCATCGGCATTATCGGCCGCCTTGTCCCCATAAAAAACCACCGGATGTTTTTTGAGGCGGCGAAACGTTTTATAGAAAGGGATCCGGAACAAAAGGTCGCTTTTTTAGTGGTAGGAGACGGGGAACTGCGGGGGAATTTGGAACAATACTGCAGGAACCAAGGCATTGATTCCCACGTACGATTCCTGGGGTGGATGAGAGACCTGCCCATGATCTATGCCGACTTGGATATTCTGGCTCTTACATCACTCAACGAAGGGACTCCTTTTTCCATCATAGAGGCCATGGCATCCTCCGTTCCCGTGGTTGCGACGAAAGTAGGCGGTGTTGCAGACCTGCTGGGAGGACTGGAGGACGGGCAGCCAGGGGATCGTTTCAAGATTCATGAAAGAGGTATCCTCTGCGAAAAAGAGGATGCTGCCGGATTTGCAGAGGCTCTCAAATTCCTCATGGGCATGAATCCTGATGAAAGGTCTGCACGCATAGAACGGGCCCGCGTGTTCGTGGAGGAGCAGTTTTCGGAGAAGCGACTCTTGAAAGATATGGAAATACTGTATCAGGAATTAGTGACGAGCGACGAGTAATGAGTGATTAGTGAAGAGTAGCTTTTCACTCCTCACTTTTCACGTAAAAGCAGATCCCTTTTTTCTATCTGATCCGCAAGGGTTTTTGCAATCAGGCGCAGCCCCTTCGGGCTGTTGTGGGCGTCAAAAGGGAAGAGGTACAGCGCACTGTGATCTTTTTCCGATTCAAGAACCGGAGTCAGATCTATGAAGGGAACGTCCGTTTCTTTACACATCCGCTCAACCGTATGATTGACCACCTGCAGATCAGGTTCATTCAACTGCACCGAATCAGGGATCCATGCAACCAGCACCTTT
>DUZB01000184.1 GCA_013349725.1 Deltaproteobacteria bacterium
AGAAAAGAGCAGTGAACCCCTTTTTCAATCCCCACGCACCCTCGGCACTTGTTGGGATTCTTCGCAAACCCCAGATTCATGAGGGCATCGGCGGAAACAATGAGATTGCGCTTATTCATCATCTCGATGGCGTCAAATTTGCTGAAAGGGGCCTCCCGGAACAGGTGATTCCAGAAAGCACGCGGGATCCGGCCCCCGTTGGAAATCCTTTTTGCAGCCTCTCCGGAGTAGATGACCATGGGCGGCGCCAATCGGTCTTCTCCCTTTTCCATCATGAGCAGGTGGTAGGCATGCACTTGAAGCGTATGCCCGGGCTGTGCATCCTTTCCCCACGGCTTGGAAGTCTTCAACTCGATGGCCTGTTTCCGTCCATCCTTGTGCTTCAGAATAAGATCGATTCTTCCCTTGAGACCGATATGGGGATTGATGATATATCTTTCCGGATAGATTTCCTCGATCCGGTTCATATCCAGCACACCCTGGTACTTAAGACCCTTGAACAACCCATTGAGGTGGTGTTTCGCATCATCATACAGTGTAGAAGGGGACACGCCTAAAAAGGCCAGATCGAGGGCATGGTCCATGAGTGAAGCGGCGCATTCCCGTCGCAGACCGGGAAGATCGTCCGTGCTTTGAATGATGTGGTCGAAGACTTCATGGACGAAGGTTCCACGCATCATAGGTTGATTGGGTCTTTTGAGCAGGTACCGTTCGAGGAAATAATTTCGCTGACAGAAATCGAAATTCGTGAGCGTGGTCACATTGATGAGCCAGTGCGGTTCCAAAACGATGAGCGGGATCTGATTTGCGGGACCGGATTGCAGGTCCGGCACGAAAAAGCCATGTTGCTGACAGTCCATCTGCAGGAAATTCGCTCTCACCTTCCGGTCAGGTTTCAGGAGCAGCAACATCTCGATAACGAGTGCGGTTTCCTTGAATTCCGCCGGAAGGCGGAGGCTGTATTCCCCGCTTGCGGGATCATCGGCAAGATGGAAGAAAATGTCAAAATTCCCGGTATCTTCGAGGCGCAGGCAACGGCTGATTTCCGCCTCGATCAGCGGGAGGCAGGCAGTTTCTGTTTCCGGATTTTTCTTCATAAGCGCTGTTTCTTTTCCCCATTTGAAGTCTCGCGCCCCGGTGAAACAACTGCAAAAAAGGTTTCACTGGGCAGGCAGAGACGCAGAGTCGCAGAGAACAACAGAGTCAGGTTTCGGGTGTGTTCAACCACTGAACTACTCAACTTCAGATCAGTCCTATAGCGTAAGGGGGGTGGAAAGTAAAGATTTCCGTCTGCTCTTGGTCTTTTAGAGCTGTTCAGGATCAGACAGGATGTTTTCGGAGCACTTCCACAGTGACAAAATTTAACCTTGATAATACAAAGAAAAAAACCTATACTTCCCAGTTTGAAAAGCGAGTTTGACTCAAGGATAAGCGAAATAGGAAGAAAGACAGAAACGCTGAAAAATTCAAGGGAGATAATCCCACACATTGGAAAGAGAATGGCCGCAAAAACATTTGAAAAGGCTATCGCGCGACTGGAAGAAATTGTTCGGAACCTTGAGGAAGGAGAATTGACCCTGGGAGATTCCCTGAAAGTCTTTGAAGAAGGGATGGTCTTATCCAGGTTCTGTTCCGATGAGCTGGAATCCGCAGAGAAGAAAGTGACCATGCTTGAGAAAGAGAGTGGAAAATATCGAGAGGTCGTCTTCGACATGGAGGAGGAAGGTCATGGCGGATGAAGGCATGTTCAACCTGAAAGCCTATCTGAGTGATAAGAGAGCCGCAGTGGATGGTGCTCTGGCGGCCTGGTTCCCAAAGGCTGAAGGCCCTCTTTCCGATCTGATTGCCGCCATGAGATACAGCCTGTTTGCCGGAGGCAAGCGGTTAAGGCCCATCCTGTGCATAGCCGGATGCGAGGCCGTCGGTGGAAACCAGGAAGATGTCCTTTCCGTTGCATGTTCTCTGGAAATGATCCATACCTATTCTCTGATCCATGATGACCTTCCCGTCATGGACAATGATGATTTCAGGCGGGGAAAACCGACCAGTCACAAAGTGTTCGGAGATGCCATGGCCTTGTTAGCGGGAGACGGACTTCTGACGGAGGCCTTTCGCATGATGACTTCGAAAGAAATTTCCAAGAGGGTTCCCCCTGCAGTCCTTGTCCAGGCCGTTCAGTTGATATCCCTTGCCGCAGGATATGAGGGAATGGTGGGCGGACAGGTCGTGGATATTCAGTCGGAAGGCAAAGAGCCCGATTTGGAGACGGTGAAATACATGCATGCCCGAAAAACGGGCGCTTTGATTACGGCATCCGTTACCGCCGGAGCAGTTCTTGCGGAAGCCGGAGAGGATGCCATCGGTCGAATTCGTTCCTATGGGCAAAAAGCAGGGCTTGCTTTCCAGATTGCGGATGACATCCTGGATATAGAAGGGGATAGCGAGATCCTTGGAAAACAGACAGGAGCGGATGAAAATAAAGGGAAGATGACGTACCCCGCAGTGTTAGGGCTTGATGAATCAAAAAAAATTCAATCGGATCTGATTCAAAGCGCCATCAGAGATCTGTCGGAATTTGGTAACAACGCAGAGCCTCTCCGGCAAATTGCCCGATATATTATTGAGAGGAAAAAATGACCGACCTGAATGAGAAAGGAAACCTCTTAGACCAAATCAACAGTCCCGCGGATCTTAAGACTTTGTCCCTGGAAGAGCTCAAAGATCTTGCCGGAGAAATTCGAAAGAAGATCGTTGAAACCACCTCCAAAACCGGTGGACACCTGGCCCCCAGTCTTGGGACGGTTGAGCTGACCATCGCCCTTCATTATGTGTTTGATGCCCCTNTNGACAAGATTATCTGGGATGTGGGACACCAGGCCTATGCGCACAAACTGATCACCGGAAGGCGGGATCGGTTCCATACTCTGAGAACGTATGGAGGGATCAGCGGTTTTCCCAAGAGGGCGGAGAGCCCCTACGACACATTTGACACAGGGCACAGCAGTACATCCATTTCAGCCGGCCTGGGCATATCCACAGCAAAAGGGCTGAAAGGGGAAAAGCGCAAAGTCATATCTGTTATCGGCGATGGTTCCATGACGGCCGGCATGGCCTTTGAGGGCCTGAACCAGGCCGGACACACGGAGAAGGATCTGATCGTGGTCCTGAACGATAATGCCATGTCCATTGCTCCCAACGTGGGCGCCTTCTCTTCCTTTATCAGCCGTAAGATGACCGGAAAAAGATTCGTGAACCTGAAAAAGGATCTGGAGAACTTTCTCAAATCCCTCCCGGGTGTCGGGGAAAACATCCTCAATTTTGCTCGAAAAAGCGAGGATTCCTTTATCACTTTCTTTACGCCCGGCATGATGTTTGAAGCCTTCAAGTTCCAATATGTGGGACCTATCGATGGTCACCGCCTTGATCGGCTGATTGAGACGTTCAATAACACCTGCCATCTGGAAGGGCCGATTCTTGTTCATGTCCTGACAGTAAAAGGAAAGGGATATGAATTTGCCGAGAAGGACCCGGCGCATTTCCATGGGGTGGGGTCATTTGAGATTCCGACGGGATTTCCTCCAAAAGGCAGGCCCGGAGTCCCGCCATCCTATACGAAGGTTTTCGGCAACACGATGGTCGATCTTGCCGGAAAGAATCCGAAGCTTTTTGCCATTACGGCAGCCATGCCTGAAGGGACCGGCCTGTCCGAATTTTCAAAGATATTTCCCGAAAGATTCCTGGATGTGGGCATAGCGGAACAGCACGCGGTTACTTTTGCCGCAGGCCTTGCCACGGAAGACTTCAGACCGGTCGTAACCATCTATTCCACCTTTCTGCAACGGGCTTTTGATCAGATCGTTCATGATGTGTGCCTGCAGAATCTTCCCGTGATTTTCGCCATTGACCGTGGAGGACTCGTTGGGGAAGATGGCCCTACCCATCACGGGCAATTTGATATTACCTACCTCAGAAGTCTGCCCAACATGGTTCTCATGGCCCCCAAGGATGAGAATGAACTCAGGAATATGCTCTACACCGCCCTTCAGCACGAAGGCCCCATTGCTATTCGCTACCCCCGTGGAAACGGAGTAGGGGTTCCCATGGATTCCGAATATAAGGCCATCCCTATCGGGGAGGCCGAAATGGTCAGAGAGGGAAAAGATCTTGTCCTCTTCGCCCTTGGTTCCATGGTCTATCCTTCCCTGGATGCTGCGGAAATGCTTGCAAAGGAAGGCCTGAATGTCGGGGTGGTGAACTGCCGGTTTGCAAAGCCTTTAGACAGAAAACTATTGAACATTGCGACCGATTCCGGGCGTGTCCTGGTGGTTGAGGAAAATGCCAGACAGGGTGGTTTCGGAAGCGCCATTCTGGAGTTCTTTAATGATGAAGGTCTGGATGACGTTGTGGTAAGAAGGATGGGTCTGCCGGACAAGTTTGTGGAACATGGCACTTCCGCCGAATTGAAGGAAAAGTACGGTCTGGACTCCTCGGGGATTTTCAGGGAGGCTAAGGATTTCTGTCAACGGGCCAAAGAAAAATAAATTGCGGTTAGACCGTCTTCTGGTGGAAAACGGGTTGGCCGACAGTGGCGAAAAGGCCAGAGCTTTGATTATGGCCGGTCTCGTCACGGTGAACGGAGTAAAGGCCGAAAAGGCCGGACACGCCTTTCCGTCGACGGCAGTTGTTGCTGTAAAGGATTCTACCCCTCCTTTCGTAAGTCGCGGCGGCATCAAACTTGATGCCGCCCTGAGGAATTTCCAGGTAGAAGTAAAAGACAGGGTACTTATGGACGTGGGGGCTTCCACCGGAGGTTTCACTGATTGCCTTCTTCAACACGGCGCCCGAAAAGTTTTTGCCATTGACGTGGGTTACGGACAGCTCCATTGGAAACTCCGCCAGGACCCGCGCGTGGAAATCCTGGAAAAAACGAATATTCGCCACCTGAAGTCCGATCTCGTTTCGGAACCTGTCCAGGGTGCGGTCATCGATGTGTCGTTCATCTCTCTACGGCTGGTTATCCCTCCTGTTTCCAATATTCTGACGGACGAATCCTTTATTGTCGCTCTCATCAAACCCCAGTTTGAAGTGGGAAAGGGAAAGGTGGGAAAAGGGGGAGTTGTCAGGGATCCCGCCCTTCACCGGGAGGTTGTCGAAGGCCTCAGCATCTTTTTTGAGCGGTGTGATTGGAAGGTAAACGGAACGATTCCATCCCCTGTTCTTGGACCAAAAGGAAACAGGGAATTTCTGATTTATTTGACGCGGTAAAATAGAGGGAAGAACCGACATGTCCGTTGATCGCCTGCTGAAGATTATCGAAGAGATTGCCGGTGGAAAGTACTCCAACGATATCATGGAGTTGACCAGGGAAGACCAGCCTGAAACGATTCGCGCCGTTGCCGAAGCCGTAGGCCTTATGATGGTAAAAATTGAGGCAAGGGAATACCATCTCGAGATGATGATTCAGGAGCTGGGGAACTTGAATCAGACCATCCGGAACAATACAATCCATGTGGTTTCCGCCATGGCCCACGCCCTGGCCGCCCGGGACACCTACACCGAAGGCCACACGGCCAGGGTGGCGGACCTGGCAAGGAGGATGGCCGAGCACATGGGATTTGATGCCGATCAAACGGAATATGTGCGTCTGGCCGGCATTCTTCACGACATAGGCAAGATCGGTTTTTCAGACGCCCTTTTTGAACCCCACGATACAAGAAACCCATCGGAGATGGTAAAAGAAATTATCTCTCATCCCACAACAGGGGCGGCCATTCTTCGAGATCTCGATTTTTTAGGGCCTGCCATAGAGTATGTCTATTGCCACCATGAGCGCCCCGATGGAAAGGGGTATCCCAGGAACCTGAAGGACGAGGGAATCCCCCTCGGCGCCAAAATTTTAGCGGTTGCCGACGCCTTTGACGCCATGACCACGGACAGGCCCTACCAGAAGGGAAGGAGCCGGCAAACAGCCCTCGGAATCCTCAAAAAAAATGCCGGCACGAAATGGGACTCCCAATGTGTCAGCGCCATGGAAGCGATTCTTGGAGAGTCCGAGAGGGAAAGCCTGCAGGAAGGCAAACCGATGCCAAACCCTTTATGATTGCAGGGTTTCCCCCGTAAGGCAAAGAAGCGCGTCGCCCTTTATTATTATATAGGGATTTTTTTCCGTCTTGTCGGGGAAGTATCCTGGGGAGAACGGTCTAATGACCGCGCTTGGACGCCTTCAGAGGATTTACTTTTCCTGCCTTCTTCTCTTCCACCTTGATATGGGTTGCCATATTGCAGTTGCCAAGGCGCCATTTTGCAGTGGGGTCAGGAAATATGAGGCAATATTTTCCGGAAGAATACTCTGTTGCTTTCTGGCACCCTTCACACGCCTCAATGACGATGTGGCAGGTCCCGCCGTTAAAACCGCAGCCCG
>DUZB01000239.1 GCA_013349725.1 Deltaproteobacteria bacterium
TTTTCCCGTTAAACCCGGGATCTACGACAAATTTCAAGTTTCCCAAACAAAACACGAGAGCAAAAAAGTGTAAACTACTTTCCGGCTTTGGTGAAGGATGCCTGCCCCACTATATAAAAAGCGCGGAATAATGGAAAAAGGCTTGCAACACATTGGTAAATATGCCAACATACGAAAATGAGAGACACGAGACCCATTTCATGGATTAAGGCGGCGCGGAAAGACTTTGAGAAGTTTCCCGAAGATGTGCAAGGCGACATGCTGAGTGCCCTTACAATAGCCGCTGAAGGGAGTAAGGCGGACACGGCCAAACCATTTAAAGGGGTTGATAGCGGCGTTTTTGAAATTGCGCTTCGCCATCAGGGGGATGCTTTTCGTGTGATCTATGCGGTTAAAATTGATGCCGATATTTGGGTGATCCACGCTTTTCAGAAAAAATCAAGGGCAGGGATTAAAACACCTCAAATGCAAATTAATCTTATCCGCGACCGTCTTAAACGATTAAAGGAGGCTTTATCATGAAAGATGACTTTGAACTTGTTCGCGGCAGCGGGAACGTATTCCGCGACTTTGGCCGTGACAGCGCCAACCTTGAACAGGCCCGTGCTATTGTCGCGGCGAAAATTATTAGGACACTTGATCAACGTGGATTATCGACAAGGGAGGCGCAGCAGCTTACGGGTGTGGCGCATTCCGAGTTTTCCCGTATCCGTAATTCACGCCTTTCTCGCTTCACGCTTGATCGAATGATTTCCATACTTGGTAAACTTGATGAAAAGATTGAGGTTAATATTTCTTTCAAACCTCGCTGTCATGTCTCACAAGAAGCGGCTTTATGAATATGGATAATTGATGCAAGCGCACCTTGCCGAAAAGGGAATTGACTCTATAACTTCTTTCCCGGACGGCTCACGCCTGTTCGATCTCCTTGCCGAATTTACGATACAGTCCTCGAAACTGATGGTAGGTCAAACCCAGTATCCGGGCCGCGGTTTTCTGATTAAACCTGGCCTCCTTGAGGGCACTCTCTAAGAATCTGATCTGAAGTTCCCGGACGGCTTCCCCAAGGGGTTTTCCCATAAGGTCATCCAGAGAGGCTGTTTTTTTCCCTCCCGCCCTATCCACTGCTTCCGGTTCTTTCCGGGCGGGGGACTGGGCTCGAAAGGGGTCAAAGTCCACATGGGAGATAAACGGCGAATCCGAGCGGTACACGGCGCGCTCCACCAGATTCTTTAATTCCCTCACGTTTCCGGGCCAGTCATAGCTTTCGAGGGCGTCCATTGCCTCTTGACTGAACTGGGGCATCTCTTTCCGACCTAACTCAAGGGCCATTCTTCCGGCAAAATGGTTCGCCAACAGAAGAATGTCCCCCCTTCTTTCCCTCAGAGGCGGCAGAAAGAGCACTTCAAAAGAGAGGCGATCCAGCAGATCCCGCATGAATCTGCCTTCATCCGTCAGGGCGATGAGGTCCGCATTGGTCGCTGCAATAATTCTCGCATCCACTTCAATACTCTCCGAATTGCCCACACGCTCGAAAGTTCCGTATTCCACGACGCGCAATATCTTCTCCTGGACTTCCATGGGGATATTGCCGATTTCATCCAGAAACAAGGTCCCTCCGTCCGCGGCCTCGAACCTCCCTCTCCGGCGTTGCTCGGCGCCGGTAAAGGCCCCCCTTTCATGCCCGAATAATTCTACCTCGATGAGGGAAGGATTTAGTGCCGAGCAGTTTAAGGCCACCAGGGAACCACGCCATCGATCGGATAAGAAGTGGAGCCGGGATGCGGCAAGTTCCTTCCCGGCGCCCCTCTCCCCTACGAGAAGCACCGGGCGGTTGACGGGGGCTACCCGTGAAAGAATCTCCTGGAAATCGAGAAATGACTCGGATTGCCCAAGGGCTTCCGACATCCCGATGGAGGTCTTTGCGGGGATATCCCGATTTAAGGGGGAGGCATCCTTTTTCATGGCGCAAAATCCTATCATATGGTTAAATTAAATAAATAGTGGGCATATTTACCACAGGCCCTTATGCCTTGTCAAGGGGATAACTCCTTGAAATAAAATTGGTTCCCGGGGTAATCCGGACGATGGCATGATTCATGCTTTTCCATGAGGCAAACAGAGAAGAAAAGGAGGACATGTTATGGGTATTTTTACACGATTTAGAGACATCATCAGTTCCAACATCAGTGCCATGCTGGATAAGGCGGAGGACCCGGAAAAGTTGATCAAGCTCATGATCCGCGAGATGGAGGATACGCTTGTGGAGCTCAAGACTTCATGCGCCGGGGTTATGGCCTCCATGAAAAAGATTCAGCGTCAGCTGGATGAAGTTCTATCCCGCATTAAATACTGGGAGGAAAGGGCCGCCTTGGCGGCCAGAAAGGGGAGGGATGATCTGGCAAGGGAGGCACTCCTGGAAAAGCGCCGGTATGGCGAAAAGGCCGGGACCCTTGAGGATGAGCTGTCGGAACATGGTTTACTGGTCGAGCAGTACCAGGAAGATATGGGCCAGCTTGAGGACAAGCTGGGGTCTGCTCGCGAAAAACAACGAATGCTCCAGCAACGGCACATCCACGCAAGAAGAAAAATGCGCGCTCAGGAAGACATTCGCCGCATGGAGACCTCGGATGCCATATTCCGGTTTGAGGAATTTGAAAATCGTATCGAAAGAATAGAGGCGGAGGCGGACCTGGTCAATTTCGGAAGAAAACATACGTTGGAAGGAGAACTGGACAGGCTTCTGGTTGACGATGATATTGAAAAAGAGTTACAAAGAATAAAATCTTCCTTCTCAGGGAAGGACGAGGCGCCCCCTGCGGTTTAATCCGCCGATTAAATGAGTTTCCATAATCATTTAAAACGCTTGATAAAAATAAAAAATTTGGTTCTCGGGGCGCCTGCCCATAGTAGCCAAAAACGATCGAGGGGGCAAAATCAACCATGCATGGAGTCGTAGCACTATCGATCATTTTCGGAGGCGCCGTCCTAATCCTGGCCATTGTGGGAGGTACCATCCTCATGGCCATAAAGATTTTCAAAGGGACGGCCTCTAAAAAGGGTCAACAAAACCAGACCGATGAAGCCGGAATGATTCAGGAGATCTACAAGGGGCTTTCCCTCATGGAAGAGCGTATCGAGGCCTTGGAGACGATCATTCTGGACCGGGAAAGAAAGGACCGTGTATTATGAAAAGGTATGGGAAATTCAGCCGCCGCGCACATAATCGCCCCTGGAAAAGCCGACACTTGAGGGGCCGATTTCAAGGTCTGTTCAATGGTGGTCTTTACCGTTCACGAAACGGTGTCATATTGGGCGTTTGCAGAGGGATCAGCGAATATTTTGATTTTTCTGTTTTCTGGATCAGGGCCGCCGCCGTCCTCTTTTTGTTCATAAGCGGCTTCTGGCCCATTACGGCCATCTACTTCATAGCGGCTTTTTTGATGAAACCGGAACCGGCCATACCGGTTCAATCAAATGAAGAGAAGGAGTTTTACGAGGGCTATGTCCATTCCAGGACAGGGGCTACAGACCGTCTGAAAAGGCGATATGACAGCCTGATGGGGCGTATTCAGCGATTGGAGCATACGGTTACATCCAAGGAATTTGATTGGGACCGGAAACTGAACACATAAATCGGCCTTGATCATTGTTTCGGCCATTTGCAAAGGGCGAAAGATTTTTCGCCCCTACAGGCGGGCAAAACGAAATGCCGTACTTCCACGGAAGCTTCAAGCATTTGTCAGAACATACCCTTGTGTCCCCTTATTTTTTATTGACTATTTTTTCTCTTTATCGTACAAAATCATCAGGTTCAGGCGCTCATATTGAGCTTCATAGGGAACACCGTAAAAACGGGACGGGCCCGCCGCTGTGACCTCTATCTTCGTTTATCTTTTATCCGGGAGAACGGAGAACCCTTTCAGCAGATGTTGCCACTGTTCCGGATGGAATGGGAAGGCCGCTGTAAGGGCGGGGGAGTCAGAAGACCTGCCTGAGCAGATATGCGAGACATCCTTCGCGGAAAGGAGGGGTGTCGGCACAGTCCTGTGAGGATAAAAAAGGGAAATCCCCGGGTCGAATCCGTTCGGTCCGGGTTTTTTTATTTCTGGATCTCGGGTTTTTCACATTTTATTTTGAGCCATCTCCCCTGGACAAACGGTCCGCGGGCGATGGCGGAGAGATCCTTTCGCCATGAAAAAAAGCAACCGCCCGCCTTTCTATGTACCGTTCCTGATTATTTGCTCTCTGGGCATATCCCCCGCCTTCGCGGAATTAGACGCAGACACCCCGACCCTGGGAACCGTGGTCGTCACGGCCACCGCGGAAGAAGCCCCCTTTGAAACGGGAGACGTGGAAACGGAAGAATCCACGGGCTTCGTTTCGGTCATTCAACGGGAGGATTTTGAAGGGAAGATGGAAAGCCTGGCAGATGTGCTTCAGAATGAGGCTGCCGTTCAGGTGAGGCAATCGGGCGGCCTTGGAAGCTTTTCCACCATTTCTATTCGAGGTTCTTCCAGTGATCAGGTCATGGTCTTCCTGGATGGCGTTCTGCTGAATGACGCTTCCGGCGGGGGTGTTGACTTGAGTTCCATCTCCCTGTCGGACGTGGAGTCCATTGAGATCTATCGCGGCGTTACCCCTATAAATTTCGATAAGGCCTCCATTGGGGGCGTTGTTAACATAAAGACGCTGCGCGCCAAAGAAGGGGTCAACGCAAGCGCCAGCGCAGGATACGGCTCCTTTGATACCAGAAAGGCCTCCGCCTTTGTCAACCAGAAATCGGGGAAATGGGATTACCTTGTCTCCGCCGGGTATATGGCCAGCCATAATGATTTCAAAGTTCTCAATAACAACGGCACGGAATGGAATCCCAACGACGACAGATGGGAGACCCGAAATAACGCACAGTTCGACCAGGGAAATATCCTGGGGAAATTCGGGTATGATTTCACTGACGATATGCGGCTGGCCCTGGTAAACCAGTGGTTTTCCAAGGAACAGGGACTGCCCAGCTGGAACAACAGCCCCAAAACGGATGCCTCATTCAATACCCGGAGAAATATCACCACCTTGAGCTTCCTCGCAAACGACTTGGGTCCGCTGGGGCTGAACACGCGATCCAGCATTGACTATTCCCATAAGAATGAACTGTATGATGACAGCCACGGCCAGATAGGCCTTGGGAAACAGAAAACCAGGTANCTCACCGACCGGTATGGCGGGAATTTTTTTGTGGAATGGNTNGCCGACTGGAATATNATGAGCTTTATGNCNGATTTTCACCAGGAGACCTATGACCCTGAAAATCTCCTCAATGACCGGGCGGACCCCAGCCAGAGCACGAGGGATACTCTTTCCTTCGGCCTTCAGGACAGCCTTCTCCTTTTTNAAGAAACGCTGAATATCACGCCTGCACTTCGCTATACCCATATCCAGGATGAATTGAAAAGCGCCACAAGCCCCTGGGGGGCGCCTCTGGAGGGAAAGGAAAAAGGCGAAAGTTATTTGAGCCCGCAGATCGGGCTGAAATACAGCCCGTTGCAATGGTTCAATCTCAAGGGGAACTTGGCCAAGTATACTCGCGAACCCTCCTTTTTCGAGATGTTCGGCGATCGGGGATTTGTCATCGGGAACCCGGATCTCAAGGCGGAAGAGGGAATAAATTTCGATGGAGGTTTTGAAGTGAACTGGCTTTCCCGGAATCCATGGTTCAAGCGCCTTTCTCTAAGCACTGCCTATTTCGGAAGCAACGTGGATGATCTCATCACCTTCGTCTATGATTCACGGGGCATCGGCAAAGCGGAAAACATTTCCAAGGCCAGTATTCGCGGCGTTGAGAGCCAGATCACCATTGATTTTCTGAAATTTTTCCGGCTGGTCGGAAATGCCACATGGCAGGACCCACTGAACGAAAGTGATGTAAAGGCCTTTAACGGTAAAATCCTGCCGGGCAGGTGGCAGACATCCTATCTGGGCAGAATTGAAGGAAGCTACGCCGGATTCAAGGCCTTCGGTGAATGGATTCTTGAAACCGGCATGTATTATGACAGCGCCAACCTGCTGCCTGCCAAAGACAAGACTCTGATCAATGGCGGAATCTCCTATCTGTTTCATTCCTTTCTGTTCAGCGTTGAAGGGACCAATCTCGGAGACGAGCTGTATGAAGATTTTAACGGGTATCCCATGCCGGGAAGAGCGTTTTATTTCACGGTGGGGTATCGATATTGATAAGGACAGGAGTCAGAAGTCATGAGACGGAATTCAGAATTGCCCCTATCCTTTGCTCAATGCGTACTGATCACTCCCACGCGTTATGCGCGGGAGCGATAAAACATAAGATCTTATTCTGCAGCACCATATTCGGAGCGGACTAATTTAGAAGCGGCTCCGGCGCCCTGTGCAT
>DUZB01000131.1 GCA_013349725.1 Deltaproteobacteria bacterium
AACAGACGAGCCGTTTGCATTTTCCGGACAATTGTGATAGGAATTCCCGGAGCTGCAGGCGGGCGTCAGCCATTAATAACCCTTATATTGCGCTCGCCAAACAAAATCCTTGTAGGGGCTTGGTTCTAACGTGGTCCATTAGATTTATTTTCTTACTCATAATCCTAATCGTAATCATAATCGGGCAGCTCTAAAATAGGCCCTAAAAGAGTAAGATTATGATTACGATTAAGATTATGACCTTCCGAACGTACTCTCTACTAATTGGATAAATGGGCGAAATTAGAACCAAGCCCCCTTGCAGAATCGCCACACGTATTTAGATTTGTGCTACATGATCCACATTAAGCAGCCGCGGATATTCATGCCTCCCGGACGTGAAAAAAAGATATACACTAACTGAAGCTATGGATGATTATGAACAAATCTAAAACAAAAGATACGCCAAATCCTGTCTGGAAATTCTTCAGCTCCATCAAGCTCACCATTGTCATTTTGATCTTGTTAGCCATTGTTTGTATCATCGGAACAGTGGTGCCGCAGAATGAAGGCGCCAGAGAATTTGCGGCGCGATTAAGCCCTCAAGCACTCAGTATTTTCAAAACCCTGAACCTGTTCGACATGTATCACGCCCTCTGGTTCAGGGTCATCATCGCATGCCTAACCCTGAACCTTGTGGTCTGTTCCATCGATCGTTTTCCGGCAACCTGGAAAAAATTCAGATTACGCCCCGATCCGGACAGAAACAAGCCTTTTGAGCATTTGCCTGAAGACCAATCGATCATAACGAAGAGGGAATTCGCTAACACCGCCGACGATGTTGGGAATCTCCTGCAGTCCCGCTTTAAGAGAACGAGAGAAAAGGAGGTTGAAGGATCCCTCTACTTTTACGCGGAAAAGGGACGTTTCTCCCATTTCGGGGTGTATATCGTCCATTTGAGCGTCCTCCTTATCCTGATCGGCGCACTTATCGGATCCTTTTTCGGTTTTGAGGCCTATGTAAATATTGTTGAAGGGGAACAGACAGATCAGGTCATGATCCGAAAGGACATGCGACCTCTGGACCTTGGTTTCACCGTTCGATGCGATAAATTCAGCGTGGATTTTTATGAGACCGGCGCCCCGAAGGAATTCCGGTCTGTTTTAGGTTTCATTGTAGATGGCAAAGAAGTAAAAAGGACTGACCTCCTGGTCAATCACCCCGCGGAATTCATGGGCATCGCGTTTTACCAGGCCAGTTACGGAAACGTGCCTGGAAAAACAGTTGATCTGGAAATCTCTCTTGAGGGGGATACCGCTTCCTCCTACAGCGTAAAAGCCGAAATGGGCAAAGAATTTTCCCTGCCCAAAGGCAAGGGCGCCTTCCAGGTGGCTGACGTCAGGACCGACATCATGCGTCTGGGGCCCGCCGCCCTGATTGCCATTAGACCGGAAGACGGAAAGCCTCAGGATTTCTGGATATTTGAAAATCACGAAATGGTCATGAAAAAGCTGCCGGCGCCCATGGTGAAATCCCCTAAATTCAATCCTTCATCCTTCAAACCGTACACTTTTTCTCTGAAGGGAATTCAAACAAAATATTATACCGGCCTGCAGGTGAACAGGGATCCGGGCGTATCCACAGTCTGGGCGGGTTGTTTTTTCATGATTGCAGGCCTTTTCGTCACCTTCTTCATGTCCCATCAGAGGATATGGGTGCGCGTTGACAAAACGAGCAGGGGAACCAGAATCAGCGTCGCAGGAACTGCCGGCAAGAACCCGGTGGGCCTGGAGAGGGAAATTGTGAACCTGATAAACCGAATGAAACAACTTTCGTGACTAATTTATAACACTGGACGAATTGTACATCCAATAAACCTTGAGGATTGAGAAGCATGATAAACGCCACTATCCTGAGTTACACCACTTTTGTCTATTTCGCAGCGTTTCTGCTGTATCTCCTGTACATGGTTATGCACAGGTCTCTCCTGGGACAACTGGCTACGTTCGCATCCCTTGCTGGCCTGACCGCTCAGACGGTAGCCATGATCCTGCGCTGGATCGAGTCCTATGAATTGGGCTTTGGTCACGCGCCGCTTTCCAACCTTTACGAATCGTTGATTTTTTTCGCTTGGACCATCATGCTTCTTTACCTGATCGTGGAATGGCGGACAAAAAACAAGACCCTCGGCGCCTTTGTGACCCCATTGGCGTTTCTTGCCATGGCGTACGCCTCTTTTTCACCGGACATTAACAGCCATATTCAGCCCCTTATCCCGGCACTCAAAAGTAACTGGTTGATCAGCCATGTAATTACCTGTTTTTTCGGTTATGCAGCATTTGGTCTCTCTTTCGCCCTGAGCATCATGTACCTGATCAAGAGGCTTGACAAACAGGGGTCAAAGGGTATTTTCGTAAAACTCATTCCGGCTCAGGATATCCTCGACGACCTGAATTATCAGATGATCGTCATCGGCTTTCTCATGCTGACCCTGGGGATCATTACGGGATCGGTCTGGGCCCATTCCGCGTGGGGCACTTACTGGAGCTGGGACCCGAAGGAAACATGGTCCTTGATCACCTGGCTTATCTATGCATCTGTCATCCATTCCAGGATGGTAAGGGGATGGCGAGGGAGAAAAATTGCAATCCTTTCCATCATAGGTTTCTGTTGTGTGTTATTCACCTATTTCGGCGTCAATTATTTGGCCGGTCTTCACAGTTACGCCAAATAGAGAGGCACGAACCACTCTTCACTGACCACTGCAGGGAGTTTCTTTCATGGACGATCTCTATGCCAGAGGAACGGAATACCTCCGGTCCAGTCAAAAAATACTGATTTTCACCGGCGCCGGGCTCAGCACCGATTCCGGTATTCCGGATTTCAGGAGCCCCGGAGGGGTCTGGGAAAAATATGACCCTTCCGATTTTTACTTTCAGAATTTTATATCGAGCGAAATTTCCCGGGAAAAATACTGGAAGATGAGCACGGAAATGTATGAAACAATAAAGGATGCAAAACCGAACCGTGCCCACATGGCAATCAGAAAGCTGGAAGAGATGGGCAAACTGTTAGCCATCGTGACACAGAATATCGATCACCTTCATCACAAAGCAGGAAATTCACCTGAAAAAATCATTGAACTGCACGGAACAGCTGTCACGGTTTCCTGCCTGAGCTGCAAAAAGCCCTACGACAGGGATGAAGTTCAGGAGCGGATTCGTTCAGGGATCAAAGCCCCCTCCTGTGACGACTGCGGAGGCATTTTAAAACCGGACACCGTTTCCTTCGGTCAGGCCATGCCCGAAGAAGAGATGAACAAAGCCATGATGTACGCCCAACAGTCTGATCTATGCATCGTATTGGGATCATCCCTGGTCGTTTATCCTGCTGCTTCCGTCCCCGTTCAGGCAGTAAGAGGCGGGGCCTCGCTCATGATCATCAATCGAGATCCCACCCCTCACGATGCCCAGGCCGACCTGGTCATCCACGATTCCGTCTCGGATGCCCTGGAACAGATGCTGAAGCCTTTCTAAAAGCTAAAAATAGGACGCTGATGAACGCAGATTATCGCTGATTTTTTATTTCCAGAACCTATGGATTGTAATAACTATAACTCAACAATCTTAGCGCCTTTGGGCCTTTGCGTGAGGCCTTTTCGATTTCGGCCTTACCGGGTTAGAAATAAATGAAATTTTTCTTGAAACACGAAACAATAGGAACTATTCTACTTTTTTTTTAGCGATTGAAGTTGATTTCAAGGAGGGTGCATAATGTTGCGAGTTGGTTTTGTAGGCTGGAGGGGCATGGTGGGCTCAGTGCTGATGGGCCGTATGCTTGAAAAGCACGATTTCAAAGGATTCGAGGCGGAATTTTTCAGTACAACTCAGATGGGGAAAGTGGGGCCTGATGTGGGGATGGATACACCCCCTGTAAAAGATGCCTACGATATAGAATCTCTTTTCTCTCTGGACATCATTGTGACCTGTCAGGGAGGGGCTTACACCAAAAAAGTGTACCCGGAACTGATGGAAGAGGGATGGCAAGGGTACTGGATAGATTCCGCATCCACCTTAAGGCTGAACGACGACAGCATCATCGTTCTGGATCCGGTAAACCGGTCCGTCATAAATGAAGGATTGTCTTTGGGCATCAAGACATATGTTGGGGGGAACTGTACGGTCAGCCTCATGCTCATGGCCCTTTCGGGCCTCTTTTCCGCAAACCTTGTGGAATGGATTTCCTCCATGACCTACCAGGCCGCCTCCGGAGCCGGCGCCAATAACATGAGGGAACTGATCGCCCAAATGGGTGTTCTTGCAGATGCGGCAAGGCCCCTCCTGAACGATCAGGCCGCTACGGCCATTGCCATCGATGAAATCGTGACGGCGGAAATGCGAAAAAAGACTTTTCCGGTCGGCTATTTTCTGGCGCCCCTTGCCGGCAGCCTGCTGCCCTGGATCGATACCCCCATGGAAACCGGCCAGACCAGGGAAGAATGGAAAGGATTTGTAGAGACGAATAAAATCCTTCAGACGGAAACACCGATCCCGGTAGACGGCATTTGCGTTCGCGTGGGCGCCATGCGTTGTCACAGCCAGGGTCTTACGGTCAAACTGAAAAAAGACGTGCCCCTGGATGAAATAAAGGACCTCCTGAAAAATGGCAACCAGTGGGTAAGGTTGGTACAAAACGACAAGGAATCCACCATACGGGAACTGACACCCGCGGCCGTTAACGGAACGCTGGACGTTCCCATCGGTCGTCTGAGAAAATTGATGATGGGGCCCGAATATCTTGGTGCATTCACCGTTGGAGATCAATTGCTCTGGGGTGCGGCTGAGCCAGTGCGAAGAATATTGAAAATCATTATTGAGCATTTGTCGTGACCGTTTCGACCATGGAACCGAAACATCTATTGACAAAATCCTCACTTTGAATAGAATACCCTGCAAGCAAGGTTCCCTGGAAGTGGTAAGCTCACTGGTGGGGCTCCCGGACTTCAAATCCGGTGTATCGGGCTAAAACCTCGATAGGTGGGTTCGATTCCCATGCACTTCCGCCATAATACTTTCAACAACTTAGGCCGATTTCCGAAGGAGATCGGCCTTTTTTGTTTTCAGCCCGCTAATGTCTGTTCCCGTAATTCAAAATTTATTCACTTTTTTATGGATCTCCTTCTGATCCCGGAGTTCACCTTAAAAAAAACACTTGAACTAATGCGCCCATATCTACTATCATCGCCTTATCAGAAAATCCCCTGATAAAGATTTGAAAAAAAACCTCAGGCAGAGGGCAAGATGGATATAAACTATGACCACCCCATTTCCTACATCAGGACTTGGGGTATTTTTTTGCTTTATTAGTGAGGACGATATGCCGAAGGAAGGAGACCCTATATTAAATTACATTTCCACCCTGGAAAGCATTAATCAACAGTTGGTGGAAACCTTAAGGTTCTGCATCCAACTCCTGACGGAATTCAAGGCCCAGGTCCGCGACCCCAAAGAGTGGCAGGAGATGCTGAATATGTTGACATTAGTCTTGCACGAAGCAGAAAACGCACCTGAAAAGAAGACCTTTCATTGAGCATGCGTTTCTGCAGGAATTCGCATGAATGACCCGTCCCGCATAAACAACTGTATCCTTTTCTGATGTGAGTTATTTGATTATTTAGGGGGTTCCCATTAGTTTTATGAAAAATGAGAATAATGCGAATAAGATAACACGGGAGGTTTTAGAAGGTCGAACTCTTACTTCTGTGGCCGTGGATTACAATACCAACGCCTCGGCAATCCGGAATGTTGTGCAGGCAGAATGCAAAAGGCGTAACCCACGGATGTACGCCATGGGGGAAAGAGATCGGTTATTGGGCCTTAAAAAACCCAAGCCACCCTCCACTGCGTATCTAAGGCGGCATAAAGAGGCTTTTTTAGATGCCCCGGTTGTCAAGGATCAATGATATCGGCAAGAGCGAATGACGAAATCGGAACTGGTTTAACAAATGGCGAAAGATGCAGGTATTTCAAAATCCGCTGCCAATGGGGCGCTGAATTCATTTATCGACAGCATCACGAAAGAGCTGAAGAAAAAGGACGGGAAGGTCACGCTGATCGGATTCGGGACATTTTCGAAAATTCGCCGAAAAGCCCGCAAAGGCCGGAATCCAAGCACCGGCGAACCAATCAAGATCAAGGCATCCAATGCCGTTAAGTTCAAAGCAGGGAAGAAACTGAAGGATGAGGTTTAAAATTCTGTCAACAATATGGATACCTAAAAGATGCAATTAGCGGTTAGCCGTTAGCTATTAGGCGTGCACTATCAGTCACTTAAGATAAAATGGTGCAGCATCAAAAAGTGAGGACTCC
>DUZB01000140.1 GCA_013349725.1 Deltaproteobacteria bacterium
AGTTCCTTGGGCGCCTTTCTGGGGCTTCCCCAGTTAAAACTCCTGGAGCCGTATGGACAGGCGGCCATACAGAAACGGCATCCGATACAGCGATGCATATCCATCGAAACGATCCCATTTGCGGCCTTAAATGTCGCCTGTGTGGGACAGACGCGAACACACGGTGGATTTACGCAGTGGTTGCACAGGATGATAAACGGCTTGTGCCGAATGCCTTCATCAACGAATTGATTCGGGCTGTTGGGAAAGGAGTGTTCATAGGCCTCCTTCCAGATCCATTTGATTTCGTGCCTTGGATTTCCCCAATCCGGGACATTATGCTCTTTGTGGCAGGCAAGGATGCATTCCTTGCAGCCATCCTTCTCCTGCTTCTTAAGGCATTTTCGCATGTCGATAACCATGCTCCATCTTTTTCCCTGGGTAAGCGGAACCCCCTCTGTCGCAGCTTCGAGCTCGCCCGGAGCGAGGATATCCACAGCCGCTTTTCCTCCAAGCCCGAAAACGGCGGCAAACCCGGCTATCTTTAAGAAGTCTCTTCTATCTACGCCCATTACTTACTCTCCTTCGGTACAATATGACAATCCCAGCAATAGGGGGCCACATCCAAATAGTTGTGACACTGATCACAAAACTTTGTCTTATTGGAATGGCAGCTCATACATGTGACCTGAAGACTCTTGTAGTAAATTTTTCCGTTGCCGGCCTTGTAATATCTTTCCCCATCCCGAACCGACGTGTTCCTCCATTCATCCAGCATTTGGAAATGTGAGGTTCTCATATAGGCCGTATCTGCTACACACTGTTTGGCTTTCTTGGCCTCGACCGTAAGCTGCGGATCCGGCGCCTTGGCTGCCTTTCCTGCATTATAGAAGAAAGGGGAAAGAAAAAAGCCGATGCCGATGATCAACCCAGCGATGATTTTTCCTCCATCATACATCCTCTTCATCCTCCATTCCCGGGAGAGTTTCACCACGCAAATCGGTGGTTCTCTTCTTTTCCCCGTCCAGAATCAGTGCGTTTGCAACCAGCTCATGAACACCGCAGACCTCGACTTCAGGAACCCAGTACTGCATGGAAGCCGTCAGTACCGCCCGGTCAATGGCGCAGATGCAGGAAAGCATGTTCACGCCATCCTTCTCATGCACATGTTTCACCGCATTCGCCCGGGGAAGCCCGCCCCGCATGCGGATTTCCATATTTTCCCCTGCATTCAACCCGGAGCCGCTCCCACAGCAGAAAGTCTGTTCCCTGATCGTCTCCAGGGGCATCTCATAGAAATTGTTGCAGACATTCTTGATCACATATCTCGGCTCTTCCAGAAAACCCATCCCCCTGGAGGTGTTGCAGGAATCATGGAACGTTACTTTCAGATGGTCGTTCCGGCTTGGATCCAGTTTCAGCTTGTTATGCTTTATCAGGTCGGCCGTAAATTCCACCAGATGAACCATCTTTGTGCCGTTGGCGTTTTCAAAGGCGGTTCCGGTTATAGGGGACACCGGTTTTTCCAGGAAATCGGCCGGACCGTTGAATGTATCCATATACTGGTTCAAGACCCGCCACATATGACCGCACTCGCCGCCCAAAATCCATTTCACACCCAGCCTTTTGGCTTCCGCATACATTTTGGCATTGAGTCTCTTGGCCAATTCATGGGAGGTGAAAAACCCGAAGTTTCCGCCTTCGGAAGCATAGGTGCTCCAGGTGATATCCATGCCCAGCGATTTCAGATGATGAAAAAGCATCAGATATCCCATGCAGGTATAGGTACCCGGATCAGCGAATACATCTCCGGAAGGGGTGATAAAAAGGAATTCTGCCCCTTTCCGGTTGAAATCAGGTTCCACCCGGATCCCTGTAACACCCTCGATTTCATCCACAAAGAACTCAAGCATGTCCTTGAATGCGTGGGGCTGAATTCCGAGATGATTCCCTGTCCTGAGACAATTGGCTGCAGGTGCGGCAATCCAGTCGATATTGAGGCCTAACAGATTGGTGAGTTCCCGCCCCATCATGGTTATTTCGGCCGTATCAATTCCGTAGGGACAGAAAAGGGAACAGCGCCGACATTCCGTGCACTGGTAGAGATAGTACCACCATTCCTTGAGCACATCTATCGTAAGATCTCGGGCGCCGCCAAGCTTCCCTAAAAACTTGCCGGCTTTGGTATGGTTTCTTCTGTACACCGATCGGAGAAGCTCGGCGCGGAGCACGGGCATATTCTTGGGGTCGCCGGAACCGATGAAGAAATGGCATTTGTCCGCGCAGGCGCCGCATCGGACACAGATATCCATGAAGAGCTTGAAGGATCGGTACTTGTCAAGACGGTCCTTGAAGCCTTCTTCAATGATTTCCTTCCAGTTCTCCGGCAATTTCCAATCGTCGTCAAGGGGACTCCACTCTCTCGGATTGGGCATGCCCAGATATTCAAGGTTTTTGGGTTTAGACGCATAACAGGCCACACCTGCCTTTATCTCCGTCGGTGTATCCATCCACCCCTTCATCAAGGGCGGAGAGTGATCAATCTTCGCAGTTTGTTCCGGTTTTGGGGTATCGGCCATGATTACTCCTTATTTTTCTGTTTCTTCGGTGGATTCCGCCCCTTTTTCAACAGGCAGACCAGCCTCTATCATATGTTCTCTGAATTCATCTTCGTATTCTTCATAGGTATGGGTTTCTACAGGATAATTCCAAGGATTGATATGCCTTACGAAACGGGAGTTGTTCGCCAGGTTCCTTGTGGGGCTCATGAACACCCCGGCAAGATGCATCAGCTTGCTGAAGGGAAAGTAGGCAATCAGTACGCAAATAATGAACAGATGGATATAAAAAATAACCCCGATGCCCTCCGGCGCAGTGGGACTGAATTTAAACAAACCCAGGGACAGTTCCTTTACCTTGGTAATGTCGACCCGAAGCAGGTAGCGCATAAGCATGCCCGTAAAACCGAGTGCAAGGATCAAAAAGAGGGGAAAATAATCTGCGGGCAGGGAAATATAACGAATCTGGGGATACAATACCCTCCTGAGGAAAAGCCATGTGACGGCTGCCATCAGAAGCATATCCGTAAGGTAGACTCCGGGAAGACCAAAACCGTTGAAAGGAGCGGCGCCCATCTGCATGAATCCGTCCAGGCTCTGAAGCAGCGTTACAAAACCCGGTACGGGCTCCATGAAAAACCGGAAGTGTCGCACAAAGATGACTAAAAAGGAGTAGTGAAAAACAAGGGCGGCAAGCCAGAGCCATTTCTCCCATTCATAATCTATCTTGGGAACGCCATCCACCCTTCTGTACTCGAGCCTGGTGTTCCTGAAAAGCGACCGAAAGATAACCACCTCGAAAAACATCCTGACGACAACCCCGAAGGTCCCTTTTGGATTGTCAATGGGATTCTGCTTGATCCATGGAAATGACCATTCCTGCCCCGCGGTGGTCGGAATCCTGAAGGGCACGGGGGATTTGCCCCAGTCAATGACCCGAACAATGATTCCCACAAAGAAAGTAGCCATAGCCGCGTAAGGAATAATAATTCCGAAAAGAACGCGCAAATCCAGCGCTCCCACGCCGATCCAGGGGATCAACACAACGATGATGACAGCAAGAGAAGAAACCAGAATGCTTAATACGAAATTCATAGACCATTACCTCATTTCAAAATACTGTCCCAGTAAACCTATTTCTTAAGATCCGGTGCATATTCCGGAATCTCGCTAATAAGATTTGCTCTCTCCAATAACCTGCCCACCTGATGTTTTACTTCATTCACCCTGATTTCAAAGAGTCTCTGGCGGCATTTTGCATAAATGTCAAAGGCCAGGAGCGTCATCCGATCCATCCGGCTGTCAAAATCCTTCAGTACGGCTGAATGGTCCTCTCCCAGCACACTTCTGACAAGTTCTTTCAATTCCATGACGAACGACACGGCCTGAGAAGGCTTGAAATCCTGCACAGCTCTGATCCGGATAATATTTTCGAGGCAGGCTGTGATCTTTTCCACGTCTCCATCTTCCTTGACAAACTCGTTGTACAGGGATTCTATCTCATTGGCAATGACGAAACCTACAGGGTTAGCGAACTGACTTTTTCCCTTTTTTAAAAAGGACTGGCTGTCTTTGGGGTAGGAGGCAATGATTAGATTCCGCCATTCTTTCATGATATCGGCCTTTTTCTCGGCCAGGAGGCTTTGTATACCCATCACTGAAATTTCTATCCCTCACGGTTGCACGTTTAGATTGTTACCGAATCACAATCGATTTTAGCATGAAACCTATAAGAAAAAACCATTCTTGTGTCAAGTAAAAAATCTACTTGAGGTCAATACATCAAGTTGGGGAGCCAGAGAGAGATGGGCGGCACGGCAATAATGATAATGGTTCCGATAATCAGGGCGATCAGGAATGGCAGGACTCCCTTGAAAATGGTTTCCAGCGGAATGTCTTTGGCAATCCCCGCCACCACAAACACGTTAATCCCCACAGGCGGTGTAATCACCCCCATCTGGGTTACCAGGACAATCACCACCCCGAACCAGATGGGATCGTAGCCCAGGTTGACGATGATCGGGTAGAAAATCGGGATGGTCAGCATGATCAAGGCAAGGGCATCGATAAAACATCCTCCGATCAGGTACACCATCATGATCATCAGAACGATCACAAATGGAGGCACATCCATCGCCGCAATCCAGTTGGCCACCTCGAAAGGAATGCGCGTTACGGCTAAAAAATGCCCGAATATCACCGCGCCGGCAATCAGAAGCAACACCATACACGATGTCTTGAGGGTTTCGTTGACCGATTTTACGAATCCCTGCCATGAAATGCGCCTGCGAAGCAACGCCACCAGAAGCACCGCGGTTGAACCCACCCCGCCGGCCTCCGTGGGAGTGAAGATCCCCGTAAACAGACCTCCCATTACCAGAACGAAAACCGTGAGCGTCTCTCCGGTGTTGCTCAAAGAACGAAACCGCTCCCCCCAGGAAAACTTCTCTCCCGCCGGCCCCTGCTCGGGGTACTTCCAGCAGTAGACGGAAATGGCCACGGCAAAGCAGAAGGTGATGAAGATGGCGGGAATGATGCCCGCCACAAATAACGCCCCGATCGACTGTTCCGTCAATATACCGTAAATAATCAGCACAACACTCGGGGGCATGAGCATTCCCAGCCCGCCTCCGCTGGCCACGGATCCGGTGGCCAGTTCCGGCGCGTAGTTATACCGTTTCATCTCGGGAAGTCCCACAGTCGCCATGGTGGCCGCCGTGGCGGGAGAGGAACCGCTCACCGCGCCGAACGCGGTGCAGGCGACCACGGTGGCCGTGGCAAGCCCGCCCCTGTACGACCCCACAAACTTATAGGCCGAGTCGTAGAGTCTCCTGCTGATCCCCGCATTGAAGGCGATCTGGCCCATGAACACGAACATGGGAATAATGGTGAGCCCATAGGAGGAGTACACATCGTAGAAATCCCGGGAAAGCAGTTTCAATCCAGCCGTTCCCGATACCAGGACGCTGAAACCCACGTACCCTACCATGGCCATCACGTAGGCCACAGGCATTCGTGTGAAGAACACCAGGATCAGCAGAAAAATTCCGATTACGCCAATGAGAGTAGGATTCATTTTTTCCTGAAAATGGTTCGTATATTATTCATCAGTTCCACAAAAATAACCAGGCACAGGACCCCGAACGCCGCTGCCACCACATACACGAAAAGATAGTTGGGAAACTCCAGGCTCATGGACACTTCACCCGTCCTTTTCATGGTCTGGCCGTACAGCGTGCACTGCCAGCACACCAGGACAAAGAGGATAAAGGCAAGCAGACCGGTAATGGCGTCGTTAACCGCCTGACCGCGGCGACTGAGCAAACGCACCACCAGGTCAACGCCCACATGTCCTTTTTCCGCATGGGTCATGGGCATGGCGCAGGCAAGCAGAATGGTCGCCAGGAAAGTCACGATCTCAACGGCCCCGAAGATGGGATGACCAAAATACCTGAAGATCACGTCCACGGTGGTAAGCGCCATCATCCCTACCAGGGCAATGCCCCCTAAGAATTTGACCAGACCTATGAGCTTTTCTATGAAACGGCTGATGACGTCCACCGCTTTCCTCCAGGACAGGCTGAGTAGTTAAGTAGTTAAGTGGTTAAGTGGTTGAGTAGCGCCTGAACGAAAAGCGCATCCTTCCTCACCACTCACCACTTGTCACTCTTCACTCTTCACTTAACAAAAAACTACTTGGAGTTTTTCTCCAGGGATTTTCTTGTAAACTCCACCAGCTCCTTGCCGGGCAGCCCCTTTTTCTCCACATCACTGGCGTACTCGTCAAACACCGGCGC
>DUZB01000127.1 GCA_013349725.1 Deltaproteobacteria bacterium
AGGCCCGAATGGCGGCTTACAAGTACCCGCGGGAGGTGGAAATGGTCGCCGAAATTCCAAAAACATTAACGGGCAAATTTCTTCGCCGCAGCCTGAGAGAGCGAGGGTGAAGAGTGACAAGTGAGGAGTGAAGGGTGAAGAGTGACCCATGACCAGTGACGAATAACGTCCATGGAAAATGATGTTAACCGCAACAATTTGAAATAAAAAGATATTCGCTTGAATTCAAGTTGGTATCTTTGAAAGGGCAATGATGAAAATAAAATGGCTGGTCGGGGGCGCGCTTCTGATCGCTCTTATAGTTTATGCGCTCTTTTCCATTTATCCGGACTGGCTGTGGTTCGAGAGCCTGGGTTTTTCCTCTGTTTTTTCTACCATGATCCGGACCAAAATCGGGTTTGGTTTTGCGGTATGGCTGTTCCTGATCCTGATTATCGCGGTAAATCTGCTCATCGCGAAACGGTTGAGCCCTGCCCCCGCGGCTCTAAATCCATTCAGGGGAAAAGACGGGGTTGCCGGCCAGACGGGCCTTTCCGCAAACACGATCAATCTCCTTTTTGTGGTCTTCATCCTGATTGCCGGTTTTATCATCGCGACCAAAGGGTCCGAGAGATGGGACGTGGTCCTTCGATACCTCTACGGACAGTCCTTTGGAAGTTCGGATCCCATTTTCGGCAGGGACATCGGATTTTATGTCTTTGCTCTTCCTTTTTATGTGTTCATTCGAAGCGGACTCCTGCTCCTGTTTGTTTTTGCAGCCGGTCTTACCATTGTCTGGTATTTGAAAAACGGTTCTCTTCAGATAGTGGGTGAAATCGTACCGGAGGAAGGCAAACCGCCTGCAATGCCAAGAATTGTCCTGGCCCCTGGAGTGCGAAAACACCTGCTGTTTTTAGGTGGGATCGTCGTAATGCTTTTTGCCTGGGGTTACTATCTGAAGATCTATGGACTCCTGTATTCGGTCCAGGGACCTGCTTTCGGCGCCAGTTACACGGATGTGCACGTAAAGATCTGGGCCTTTCGAATTTTGATTTTCGTCTCTTTCGCGTTTGCCGTCCTCCTTTTTATTACTGTGTTTAAACCTGGGAACAAACGGATTCTGATAGGGGGCGGCGTCTGGGTCGGAAGCATTTTGCTTTTCAGCATGTTGCTTCCCCTGGTCGTTCAGAAATTCGTGGTGAAACCCAATGAACTGACCAAGGAATCTGAATACATTGCCCATAACATAGAATTCACTCGCAAGGCCTATAACCTGAATAAGATAAAAGTGGTGGATTTCCAGGTAAATGACCAGTTGAGTCTGGAAGAGGTCAAGAAACAGGATGCGACGATCCAGAATATCAGAATCTGGGATGAGCGACCCCTGCTCCAGACCTACAGGCAGATTCAGGCCATCCGTCTCTATTACGATTTTCACAACGTGGATGTGGGGCGTTATACCATCGGCAACAAATACAGGCAGCTCATGCTGGCTGCGAGGGAGATGGTGGTCAACCAACTTCCTCCACAGGCCAATACCTGGGTGAATCGGCATCTTACCTACACCCACGGGTATGGCCTGGCGGCAAGTCCGGTCAATGAGGTGACCAGTGAAGGACTGCCCCGGCTCTTTATCAAGGATCTTCCGCCCGTTTCCGAGGTTGATCTGAAAATTGACCGGCCTGAGATCTATTATGGAGAAAAGACCGATCAATATGTCCTGGTAAATACCAAATCCAAGGAGTTTGATTACCCCAAGGGCGACAGCAATGTCTACGCCAGTTACCAGGGAAAGGGAGGGGTACTCATTCATTCTTTTATGCGAAGACTCCTGTACGCGGTTGAATTCAGGGATCCTCAGATCTTGTTTACCAACTATCTGCGTCCGGAAAGCAGGATCATGTACAAGCGCGGTATTCACCGGAGGGTCAAGGCGATTGCCCCTTTTCTGGCCTATGATCGCGATCCCTACCTGGTGCTGTCGGGAGGCAGGCTCTACTGGTTTCTTGATGCCTACACCACTTCCGATATGTACCCCTATTCCACCCGATCCTATGGGCCGTTCAATAAGGAGCTGCTTAACTATATTCGAAATTCGATCAAAGTGGTTGTGGATGCTTACAATGGGGATGTTCATTTTTACCTGATTGACGAGACGGACCCTCTTGCAGCGGCATACCGAAATATCTTTCCAGGTCTTCTTGAACCGTTTGAGAAGATGCCCGAGGATCTGAAAAAACATGTTCGTTACCCCAAGGACCTCTTTAATATTCAGGCTGCCGCATATACCAAATATCATATGGAGGAAGCCCAGGTTTTCTACAACCAGGAAGATCTCTGGCAGCTCCCTGACGAAATGTATGGGGATAGCAGGCAGAGGATGGATCCCTATTATATCATCATAAAGCTGCCTGAGGGAGAGAAAGACGAGTTCTTGCTCATGCTTCCGTTTACTCCATCCAAGAAAGACAATATGATCGGATGGCTGGCGGCCAGAAGCGATCTGCCCAATTACGGNAACTTGATAGTTTATAAACTGCCCAAGGAAAAACTGATTTATGGACCCATGCAGATTGAGGCCAGGATCGATCAACAGACGGAGATTTCCAGGGAACTGAGTCTCTGGGACCAGAAAGGGTCCAGCGTGATCAGGGGAAACCTGCTGGCTATTCCCGTTTGTGATTCTTTCATTTATGTGGAGCCCATTTATCTTGAGGCGAAACAGGAGGAAAGGTCGGGGATGCAGGCAGGTGACGCAACCTCCAGGGGTTTAGGGAAAACCCGGGAAAAACAAGACTCTGCTTCTCCGTCGAGCGAAAAAACCAGGACTTCAGCCCTGCCCGAGTTAAAGCGGGTGATTGCGGCATTCGGCAATCGGGTGGCTATGGAAGAGAACCTGGACAAGGCCTTGATGAGTGTATTAGGAGGGGGGAGTCCCGTAAAAGAAAGGACGGTTCCGGCGGCGAAAGAGGTCCTCCATACCTCTTCCCTGGGTGTGCAGGCCCTGGAACATTACAATAACGCGAAAGTCTACCTGCGCCAGGGGAACTGGACCGGGTATGGCGAGGAACTGGACAAAATGGAGAAGGTTCTGGAAAAACTGGGGGACAAAGGAGATCCGAAATAAGGTTGTATTCTATGGAGAGGTAGACTATCATTTCATGTTTACTGAAAACCTAATGCCGTGTGAAAGGACGAACAAAATCGAGGATGAATCAGGAAATCACGCTCAATCTGGATATTTTTGCAGAACAATTTCTCAACATTGAAGAGAGTTTGCAGGATATATTTGCTTCCCGCGTACCCCTTGTTCAGGATATCGGAAGGCATGCGCTTTTGAAGCAGGGCAAGAGGTTAAGACCTCTTATCTTTGTCCTTTCCTGCCGGCTGTGTAATTACGGCGGAAAGGACATTTATGCACTTTCAACGATCTTTGAATGCATTCACGCCGCATCTCTTCTCCATGACGATGTCCTGGATAATGCGGATATAAGACGGAACAGGCCTTCAGCCAATCAGATATGGGGCAACCAGGCTGCTGTTTTAGGAGGAGATTTTCTGTTCTCGAAAGCCCTTTCCCTGGCTTTAGGAGCCGGCCGTATCGAATTCCTGAAAACCCTGACAAGCAGCACCTCAAAAATGACCGAAGGCCAGATCCTGGAACTGGAACATACCGATAACTGGAAGCTTACCAGGGAACAGTATATGGAGATTGTCCGGGGGAAGACAGCTGCTCTCATCTCCTCTGCCTGTGAGTGCGGGGCCATTATCTCCGGAGTTGCGTCACGGGAAAGAGAGGCATTAGCCGGGTTCGGTCTCAATGCGGGAACGGCGTTCCAACTCATAGACGATCTTTTGGATTATACTTCTTCGGAAGAGGTGGTTGGAAAACCTGTTGGAAAAGACCTGTTGGAAGGAAAAATTACACTGCCACTCATCTATACCCTCGAAGGATTTGAGGCAGGCGAAAAAAATCGAATGGTAGAACATTTCATGAACGGACAGGCCGATGCGGAAGACCGTAAGAAATTGATCCGTGCCGTAAGAACGGGAGGCGCTATCAGCCGTGTCAGGAAAGAGGCTCAGGGGTTTGTAGATGAAGCGACCGCATGTCTTCGCCTGTTTCCCGATTCTCCCACCAAAAAACATCTTCTCCAATTAAACGGTTATATCACAAAACGAAAATTCTAATTTGCTATGAACCTTATTGCTATTATTTCGAACTTCAGAATTCAGGACGGTCTTGACATTCTGTTTTTGACCGTTGTGGCATACTATCTTTTCATGTGGTTTCAAGGAACGAAGGCTTTCAAGGCTCTTGTGGGCCTGCTCGTGCTGGGGGCCATATTCACTATTGCCAAAACCTGGGGATTGTTCCTCACCACCTGGGTGTTTCAGTTCCTGTGGCAGATACTGGTCATTCTGATTGTCGTTCTTTTTCAATCTGAAATCCGTCAAGTCCTGGAAAGGGTGAACCCACTCCAAAGACTGGGCTTTGGGAAACGTGCGGAGCAGGACGAATGGGGTTCTGAATTTGCCAGGGGTATTTTTCTGCTGGCCGGGGAAAAAACCGGGGCGCTGGTGATTATAGAGCGGGCCGATAAGGTCAAGGAATATATGACGGAAGGCCAGAGACTGGAGGCCAATCCCACCCGCGAGATCCTGAAGAGCATTTTTCAGAAAGAATCCCCGATTCATGATGGCGCCATTTTACTGAAGGAAGGCCGGATCTTTGAAGTGGCCTGCTACCTTCCTTTGAGTTCTGCGGAGGGGCTCCCCAAAAAATGGGGAACGAGACACCGTGCCGCCCTGGGTCTGAGCGAGCGGTGCGACGCCTGGGTAGTGGTCGTGTCAGAAGAACGGGGAGAAGTATCCCTGGCCAGAGGGGGTCGGATGGACCCCGTCAAGACACCTCAGGATCTAGATCATGCGGCGGCTGAAGCCCTGGCTCCGATCCATTCCCACGAGGAAGGATGGAAGCAGAAAATGGGCTGCTTCCTGACTCATCAATGGCGGGCAAAAGCCATTACGTTCTTTGTGGTGGGACTTCTGTGGCTGGTTCTGGCAGGCCAGCAGAATTTTGAAGTCAAGCTCAAGGTTCCCCTTGAAATAACGAACCTTCCAAATCAGATCGAAATGGTGGAACCACGAAATCCGATGGTTGAGATCACCGTGAGGGGACTTCGCAAAGACGCCAGCACCCTGGGGAAGGGAAATGTAACTGCGGAAATCGACCTTTCTCATGTTTTCCCGGGCAGGCGGTACTTTCCCATCACTAAAAATCTCATAAATCTGCCCCATAGCCGGGTGCAACTGGTTGATATTGAACCCTCTGAAGTGATGTTTGAGTTTCAAAAAAAGCCGGAGCTGGAAAGAAAGACGGAACCGTAAGAATCCATATATGGCAGAGATCTTTATGATGAAAGCAGAGAATTCAGGGCTGTCCAGGGAAGTAATCCGATTCGCGGGATTTTTGAAAAGTAGAGGATTCAAAGTGTTTCAGACCGGAGTTCAGGATGCCCTCAGGAGCTTGCGGGCTGTATCCATTGAAAACAGGGAGGATTTTTTTTTCTCGTTGCGGGCGACCCTTTCTTCCAGTGATTTGGAATGGGGTCAGTTCGACTCTCTTTTTGATGAATTCTGGCACAGGATCGATGGGGAAGATATAGTAGCCGATTCCCCGCAGCCGGGCGCGGAGAAAACCGATGGTGAAGATGGTAAGCACCAGGATATGCCCTTTGAGGTGAAAGGGGAGAAGACCGAAAATAAGAAGAATGAAGGCGAAAAGGAATGGCTGGAGGGCGTGGCGTACAGTTCCGTATCCAGGGTTGAACAGAGCGATCTGGGAAAATTTGAAAAAGCGGATATCCAGGTGGCACAGCTCTTGCTTAAGAACATGATGGAGCCTTTCAGACTAAACCTGGTGAGAAGATCCAAAAGAACCCATAAGAAAGGGAGTCTGGATTTTCCCCGAACGATCAGGAAGAGCCTTAGGACAGGGGGGACGCCCTTGAAACTTTTTTTCAGGGAAAAAAAGAAGCGTCTCAAGCGACTCGTTATCCTGGCGGATGTGAGCGGATCCATGGATCGGTATGCACGATTCGTGATGCCCTTTCTTCTGGGGCTTCGGGGAATAGGGCCTAAGGCGGAGGTCTTTGTTTTTTCCACTTCCCTGACCCCTATTACATTCCTGATTCGCCATCTGAACGTTGATGAGGCCCTGGAAAGGGTGGCAAAAGAGGTCCCCGAATGGTCAGGGGGAACAAGAATAGGCTATTCCCTGCATCAGTTCAACCAGGGAGCGGGCCTGAGACTCTTAAACCAGAGG
>DUZB01000296.1 GCA_013349725.1 Deltaproteobacteria bacterium
TTTTTCTTGTGGGGAACCTCCTGGAACCGCCGACAGATCTGCTGGAATAGAGGTCCCCGGGAAGCGAGGATATGAAGGAGGAGAGGCCGCTTCCCTGAAAACTCTGGGCGCCCCATTGGGAAACGGCTTCCTGTCCGGGGTAACAGAGAATCAGCTCGTCCTTGGCGCGGGTAGCCGCCACGTACATCAGCCGCCGCTCTTCCTCCAACATAAACGGGTCACTGTAAGCCCTGGAAGGGGGAAACCTTCCCTCCATGGCCCAGATAATGAAGACCGTAGGCCATTCGAGCCCCTTGGCGGAATGGACGGTGGAAAGGGTCAGGGTGTTTTTCCGGTCCACTTCCTCCACATCGGCCGTACTGGAAGGGGGATCAAGGGCCAGGTCGTCGAGGAAACTTCGAAGCTTTCTGTATCGCCTGGCCATGGTGGTCAACTGCTCCAGTTCTTTTAGCCGCCGTGGGTAATCATCGTATTTCTCTTTGAGGATGGGCGTGTAATACTCCATCACATATCCCACCACGGTTTCGGGGTCGGCGTCGCCTGAAAGGATCCGTCCCAACAGTTGTGCCAGGGGCTTAAGCCCGCTTTCCCTCTTCCCGGCGCCTGGCCATTTGTCAAACTGATCGGGAGAAATCCGGTTTTCGCTCATCCACTTGATCAACGTCTGGCTTTTTCCCTGTCCCACGTTTTTAATCAGCCTGAGTATCCGCAGCCAGCTCACCCCCTCATCGGGGTTGACAGCCACCCGCATATGGGCCAGAAAATCTTTGATGTGGGCCGATTCCAGGAACTTGAAACCGCCATATTTCACATAAGGAAGCCCCTGCCGTGTCAATTGGGCCTCCAGTTCAAAAGAATGAAACGCGGCGCGGAACAGAACGGCAAAATCCCGGATAGAACTCCCCTGGTCCAGTTTGTCCTGGATATAGGTCGTGATAAAGAGCGCCTGTTCCGGTTCCGTCCTCGTATTCACCACTTCGGGCAGTGCGCCTCCTTCCCTTTCCGTAAAGAGACACTTGGTATATTTTTCCTCCGCCATATCCATCAGCGTATTGGTCAGAGAGAGAATCGGTTGGGTGGACCGGTAGTTCTGTTCCAGCTTGACGATCTTTACATCGGGAAAAAGGGAGGGAAAATCGATCATATTCCGATAATTGGCGCCCCGGAAGGAGTAAATGGACTGGGAATCATCTCCCACGACCATGATATTCCTGCGTTCATGGGCAAGCCACCGGACAATATCGGACTGAATGGTATTGGTATCCTGGTATTCGTCCACCATGATGTGGCTGTACTGTTTCGCCAGCTGACTGCGGGCACCACTTTCCCTCTCCAAGAGGTTTCTCAGGTTGATAATCAAGTCGTCATAATCCATGAGTTGATTTTTAAATTTATATTCCCCGTAGAGTTTCTCCAGCTTTTTGATCTGCGGAATGACCTCGGCGAACTGTACATATTCTTCCGTCATGAAGTCGTCCACGGGTTGCTGGAGATTGGCCGCCTTGCTGAGGATATTGGCCACTGTTCCCCGTTTTGGAAAGCGGCCCCCTTCCTTTGGAATGTTCAGGTTCAAAATCAGGGACCGCAGAATCTCTTCCATATCCGAGCGATCCACGATGGTAAACGAATTTTTGTACCCCAGTGCTTCCGCGTGTATCTTCAGTACCCGGAAGGCTAAAGAATGAAACGTCCCCCCTGAAACAAAACGGCAACTGGGATCGGCAAGCCCGGCCGCCCTATCCAGCATCTCCTGCGAAGCCTTTCTGGTAAAGGTAAGGAGCAACACCGCTTCGGGAGAGACCCCGGATTCCACAAGCCGCGCCACCCTATAGACCAGGGTCCGGGTCTTGCCGCTGCCGGCCCCCGCAATGACCAGGACTGGACCATCCAGGGTCATGACCGCCTCCAACTGGGCGGGGTTCAAGAGATTATCGTAATCAATTCTGTCGAGCATTGTTTCCTCTGCTAGGTTATTGGTCTATCCGGAAATCCTGTTCCAGTTCGGTCATCCCTTTTTCCAGTTGCTGCCGGGCGGCTTCTTTTTGTTCCATCAATCCGGCATGCTTTTGGGAAATCCCCTGCAATCGGGTTTCCTGGCTGTCTAACTGATTCACATACCGGCTCCGCAGCGCCTTTTCTTCGGTGGTCTGCCCCAGGCCTCGCAGGTTTTCCCGCAACCGTTTCTGATCTTCAAACATCTGGGCACGTTCCTTTCCCAGTGCTTCCAGTTCAAGGTCGATCTGGGCAATGCGTGACTTTACCGCGCCGATCTTCTCTAACTGTTTCATGGCGGCCGCGCTGAAATAGCCCCGTGAGGAAAGAACAACGATCTGATCCGGAGTCAGGTTTGTCACCATGACCGTTTCCCAGCTGTCCCTCATTTCCCTCACCGTAAACCGGGTCAGTTTCATGGCGGGTGCATCCACCTGGAACCGGAGAAAGTGCTCCGTTATTTCGATGGGTTTTTCACTGTTCAGGAGTTGCCGGTCCGGATAATAGGGATGCTCAATCACCACGGTTCTGGGCTTGCTGTTCCGGTTATCCAGATTGTAAGCCGTTGTTTCCAGTATCCCACGGTGTATACGGATCATGCCGCGGTTGATGACCACCCTGTCAACCTTTTCGCTTGTGCTTCCCGCCACCGTATTCACATGGAGGCCCAGGTCCACGGCATAGGCGATATAGCGGGTCTCGGCGGGTACAACGGTTTTCATGAGTGCCTCTCCGGCATAACTGCCCCCTTGCAGAACAGTTACAGGGCCACCCTCCAGGGTCATTCCCGTGGAATTTTTCAGCCTGACCGCCGCCATGGGATTCTCCCTCATCGTTTGCCGGTTATACAGATCAACCGCTATACCCTCTATTGTTTTTGCTAATATGGGCACCATGGCGGAACCATTGCGGTCGATGGTAACAGGATGATCGATGCTGTACTCAAAAAGATTGCCTGTTGCTCTTGTAACGGTCTCGGCACGTAATTTCCGCATGGCCTCTTCCAGGTCAGGCGGCTCAGCCGCGCCTGCCCCAGGTTCCTCTTTTTCCCGGGCATAGAGCATGTTCGCAGCCGCTGGTGCGGCCATCTGGAGCTTTTTCTCCATTCGGTCGGAACGCATCCCCCTCTCGGGGACTGGCGGCGCCGGAAAGGCTTTTTTTTCTGTTTCAATCACAGGCCTTTCGCGAAACAGGGGGGCGTACAGATTCTGAACGAACGATATGGGGCACCCGCTGACAAGGCTTAATCGTACATTCTTCCAGTCCTCCCCGCTTACGTTGTCCACAATGGCCCAGCCTTGAAGAAATGGTTCGACCCCTTTTGCCCCATCCGGGATCACAATGCGGTAGGTGGCCTTCCACACAGGAGATTCCACGAGGTAACTGACCATGAGCTCCTGCCTGCCTTCCCCGGCCGTTGTTATGGTCACCGTCTTTTCATCTCTCCGGCGCCCTTGAGAAACAATTTTCAGGTAATGAGCCAGGTCCTTGTCGAGGTTTTCATCAAGGAATTTGATCCCCGTAATCTCATCTGTGTTGATGCTCTGCAACTCCCCCCCATCGTCCATCATTGTCAGATAGAATTCCGGTATGCTCCCATCATCTTGAAGCAAGACACGCTTTTCCACCCCGACAATGGTCCCGGTTATGGAGGTCCCTCCGTTTAGAAGCCTGATTCTGCTTCCCTGAAACTGCCTGAGCGTTTGGGGCAGTCCGTCATCTTTTAGAAGTTGGAAGGAGTAATCCTGCAATTGCTGTTCCGCGGTCTTTTTGCTGTCGTAGGCAATGCTGCTGATCCTCCCGCCGCTCCGATTCAACACGGTCAGGCTTTTTAGAACATCGTTCATCTGATTTGCAGAAAAATGCAGATGGATTTTCTCCCCTGCCGGGACATCTCCCCCAAGTTCAAAATAACCGACGCCGCTGTTGAACAGGACCACCTTTTTCAGGGACAGCAGTCCGACATCCCCTGCGGGCGCCGTTTCGGCCAGGACTGCATAGGGAACAGTTAGCCAGAGTAAAATCACAGGAATAACCACGCTGAATAAAGGACGAATTCTTTTCATAACGCTACCCCCTTGCAATGCTTACCGTTGTTCTGATCCATTTTCACGGAATTAAAACTGGAGTTTTAGTCATAACTTTCAGGGTGAGACTTGTCAAGTGATGGATTGCGGCCATTTAGGCATTGACCGCACACCATTGTCACCGTAAAATATCCTCGGATTTTCTGTGGATCGTTCGATTAGGTTACGATTAAGATTTCGAATACAAAATAAACCTAATGGCCTGAGCCGGAACCAAGCTCGGAAACAGGATAGGTTTTCACGGACCTGTTTTTTGACTCAACGACTCAACCACTTAACTATTTGACAAGCTCTGAAGGGGAGGATATGGCGCTCGATACATTATTCTGTTTAATTGGTTTTGCCATGCTTTATTATGGGGCGGAATGGCTGGTAAAGGGGTCGTCCAGTCTGGCCAGAAGCCTGGGCGTGAAGCCGGTGGTTATTGGTCTTACGGTGGTAGCCTTCGGCACGTCTGCGCCGGAACTGGTGGTCAGCCTGGTTTCATCTATTCAGGGCAAGAGCATGATCGCCGTGGGAAATGTGGTGGGAAGCAATATCTGCAATATCGCCCTCATTCTGGGTGTGTCAGCGGTCTGTCAGCCCATCACCTGCCACTCCTCGGTGGTGAAACGGGATATTCCGATCATGATCGGCGTTTCCCTCTATCTGCTGGTTCTTTCTCTCAATTCCACCATTGGTCGTCTTGAAGGGGCCACCCTCTTTGGCGGCATCATCCTGTATACCTTTTTCAACTATTACAATGCTCGAAAGGAATCCCCAGGCGAGGCCCGACAAGAGGCCATCCTGTTCGAACCGGGTCTTGAGGAACTGGGTTTCATTGAATCGAGGGGCAAACAAATTCTGTTTATCGTCGTGGGGATCTGCGGCGTTGTGCTAGGGGCACAACTGGTGGTGGATTCCGCAGTAAAGATTATGACGGTCCTGGGGGTTTCCGAAAAATTCATAGGGCTGACCATCGTGGCCTTCGGCACATCGCTTCCCGAACTGGCAACCTCTATTATTGCTGCTATAAAAAAAGAGATGGATATCAGTATCGGCAACCTGGTGGGGAGCAACGTGTTTAACATTCTTTCCGTGGTAGGCTTGGCTTCCCTGATTCGGCCCATTCCCGTACCGGGTGGTTTTTTCCACAGCGGCCTTCTGGTCGATTACCTGGTGATGATATTGGTCAGTGCGCTGCCCTGGTTCATGATGCGAAAATCCAATACCGTGACCCGTAAAGGCGGATTCATCCTTCTGGCCTGTTATGTGGGGTACCTGGGTTATCTGATTTATAAGGCATAAAACTATAGAGGATTTATGATGGTTGATTTACGATTGGTGACGGCACGCACCGAGAGCTGTTTCTCCCTTGACGAGAGCTGCCTACTATGAGCATCGTCATTGTCAATGCGGGAAGTTCTTCCGTTAAATTAACGTGCTATGGCCAACATTCGGATTTGGGGATGGCTACGGGAATGGTAGAACGAATCGGCTTACAGGGAACGCTGTTGCACTACCAAAGCGCAGAGAAGATTCCCATCAAAAAGCAGGTCGATATTCGAAATACCTCTAAGGCAGTGGCGTTACTGGCCAGGTGCCTGATAGACCCTGAACGGGGTTGCCTGCATTCCCTTGAAGAAGTCCGGGCCGTGGGTCACAGGGTGGTCCATGGTAGCGAGAAGCTCAATCAGCCTACGGTCGTTGATGCTGCGGTTAAGCTTTCATAGGGTTCGTTAACCAAGAGAGGGGTGTGAATCAAGACTGTTGGTAATTTAGCTTAAATTATCCAGGTGTCAGGTGTCAGTGTTCAGGTTTGGGTTTCTGTCTTTACGTTCCTCTCTCCTGACACCTGACACCTGAAACCTGATCTTCAAATCCCGGTGATAAGGAACGAATCGCTGCCGTTAGCCAACAGCCATGAATTACACCCCCAAGAGAGTCATCCCGCTACTGTCCGAAATATAGATGCCGTCATGGAGCAAATTCAGTTAACCTTTCTTTTGAAAAGGGCAAATTACCAGGATTGTCCACTCAAAAATAACTGGCTGATCGTGGATTTGTGTGATACTCAAGATCGCTGCTCGCGCAAAAAGCCCCAAGGCCGTCATTCCCGCGAACGCGGGAATCCATAA
>DUZB01000261.1 GCA_013349725.1 Deltaproteobacteria bacterium
GTTGAAGGAAAGGCAATCCTGAAGGACTGCATTTTTCTCCGGAATGCGACTGAAAAAAACGGAAAGACCATTTAGGATTTCGGATTTGGACCTTGGACCTTGGACCTTCAACCTTGGACTTTAGACTTTGGACATCGGACATGGAACAGGGGTCATCCTTTTGAAAACGACAGTATCCTCGTCATCTTCGGGCTGAGGCTCCTCTTTTTCCGCTGATACCGATCAAATTGCCGCAGAGCTAAAAAAGTCGCTCCCATGGCCGTGCCTCCTGCCAGAATCGCCGCCAGTGTCACATTAAAGCCGACAAGCGTTCCCAGTCCGTCTCCGAGACATGCACCGGCAATCAGCGCCACCACGGGCGCGAAGTACACCAGCAGCGTAAGCTTCAGAAAAGAACCGGAGGATATGCTGATTTCCACCACATCACCCTCGGAGGCCATCAGTTCGTTGGCCACTTCAATGGTCATCCCCTTCCCTGATGCGGCATCACAGGAATCCCTCGATTCACAGGCAGAGCAGGCCGAACTTTTCTCTATGCGAACCATGGCTTTTTTGCCGGCAATGCTTTCGATAACTCCTCTTTCGCGTACCATTTAAGCGGTCCACTCCACTATGCAGGAGCCCCAGGTCAAACCGGCGCCAAAAGTAACCATGAGAACATTGTCTCCCTTTTTCAGGCGCCCTTCGCGGTTAGCCTCATCCAGTGCGATAGGAATGGTTGCCGAAGAGGTATTGCCATACTTGTGAATATTTACATAGACCTTTTCCACAGGAATGCTCAAGGTATTTGCAAGGGCATTAATAATACGGATATTGGCCTGGTGTGGGACGACAAGATCGAGATTATTGACCGTCAGCCCGTTTTGTTTGAGGGCATCCCGTGAGATTTCAGACATGCAACCTATGGCCTGCTTGAAAAGACCTTTTCCATCCATTTTCAGATAGAACGACTTTTGATCAATATCGTGGAGGATCTCGGGGGTGAATGTATTTCCCTCTTCGGAGTACAGCAACTCCCACAACCTGCCGTCGGATCTCAAGTGGGTTGAAAGCACACCTCCTTTCTCCGGCTTCGATGAAACGGCTACCGCCCCGGCCCCGTCGGCCAGCAGCACACAGGTCCCGCGATCCTGCCAGTTGACCACGCTGGAAAGCCGGTCAACCCCCACAACCAGTGCATTTCGGCAAGTCCCGCACTGAATGGCGTTGTTTACGACGGTAAGGGCATAAAGAAACCCGGAACATCCCGCGGAGATATCAAAAGCCATCGCGTTGTTTGCATCCAGGGACATCTGAATCATGCAGGCAGCAGAGGGGAACTGCCGATCCGCCGTGACCGTGCCCACCACAATCATATCCAGATCTTTTGGCCCCATATCCGCCATCTCCAGGGCCATTGATGAGGCTCTTGTCGACAGATCACAGGTACTTTCCCTTTCCAGGTTGGAAGAAATGCGACGTTCTTTTATTCCGCTGCGACGGGTAATCCACTCATCGCTTGTATCTACCATGCTTTCAAGATCTTCATTTGACAGGATTCTTTTCGGCATAGACGACCCTGTCCCTACAATATGTGCCTGTGGCATTGACTATGACCCTTTATATCAAACGTAAGAACAACACTGTCCTTTACAGCCAGGACTTTGAACCAGACGGTTTTCGAACATCAATCTATCCGGTATTCCTTTTCCTTGAGCTTTGCGTGAGCGGCCGCCAGTCTTGCGATGGGAACCCTGGGCGGAGAACAGGACACATAGCTCATCTTTATATGATGGCAGAAACGAATCGACTCCGGGTGCCCGCCCTGCTCCCCACAAATACCTACTTTCAGGTCGGGGCGGGTCTTTCTGGCCCATTCCATGGTAATCATCATCAGGCGGCCAACCCCCTTAATATCCAGGACCTCAAAGGGATTATGTTCCAGGATTTTCTTCTCTTCGTAAAGCGGCAGAAATTTGTTTTCCGCATCTTCCCGCGAAAATGAAAACGTTGCCTGAGTCAGATCGTTTGTTCCAAAAGAGATGAATTCAGCCAGTTCGGCGATCTTGCCCGCCCGCATGCAGGCCCGCACCACCTCAACCATGGTCCCGAATTTATAAGGAACCTTGAGACCGAATTTCTTCTCCACTTCATCTTCTATTCTGGTCACATAGCGGTGCACCCATTTCAGTTCCGCGAGCGTGCACACCTGGGGAATCATGATTTCCGGGGAGACCTTTCCCCCTTCCTGGATATGTTCCGCAGCGGCCTCCAGAACGGCCCTGATCTGCATGGCGTAGATCTCCGGATACGTAATCCCCAACCGGACCCCGCGGTGCCCTAACATGGGATTGGTTTCCGCCAACGCTTTGACTTTCTTGAGCATAGCTTCCTTGGCTTCAATCATGGGACCGGCCAGGTGTTTCGATTTCAGTTCCTCCAACCCTTGGATGATCAGCTCCAGATTGCTGGAAAAACGTTCGCCTAATTCAGGATCGACTATTTTCAAGGTATCGGGAAGATCCGTCATATTCTCCACGGTCTCCTTGAGATTTTTCAATTTCGTTATTTCATTAAAGACTTCCTCTGCAGAGGGCAGGAACTCATGTATGGGAGGATCCAGAAGCCGGATCGTAACGGGAAGTCCATCCATTACGCGGAAGATTTCCTTGAAATCGTTCCGTTGAAAAGGAAGAAGTTGATCCAGCGCGGCCTGCCTTTCTTCCGTGGAATCCGCAAGAATCATTTTCTGCACCACGGGCAGCCTTTCCACCTGATTGAACATCCTCTCCGTTCGGCACAGTCCCACGCCGACGGCGCCATATTTCTTGGCCTTTGCAGCAGCCTCGGGTGTATCCGCGTTGGCCATGACCTGAAGGTCACTCAACTCGTCGGCCCATTCCAGTATGATAAGAAGGTCCTCAACAAACTCCGGTTCAATGGTTGCGACCTTTTCCTTGTAAACATCCCCGGTGCTCCCATCGATCGTAATGACGTCCCCTTCCCGCAGGGTTATCCCCGATATGACCGCTGTCTTTTCGATGTCATTAATGACTATTCCTTCGCACCCGGAGACGCATGGTTTGCCCATGCTTCTCGCCACTACCGCAGCGTGAGAGGTCTTGCCGCCTCGGCTGGTAAGAATTCCCTGGGCCGCGAAAAAACCGTGAATATCGTCCGGTTTCGTCTCTTCCCGCACCAGGATCACCTTTTCTCCCAGTTTCGCCTTGCTTTCTGCCCGATCCGCATCAAAAACGATCTTTCCGGATGCCGCCCCGGGAGATGCGGGAAGCCCCCGCGCAAGGACTTCCGCATGTACATTGGGGTCCAACCGGGGATGGAGAAGCTGCTCAAGCATATCCGGCTGTATCCTGAGCAGGGCCTCTTCCTCGGTGATCAGTCCTTCATTCACCATATCCACGGAAGTCCTGATGAAGGCGGAGACGCCCATCTTGGCGTTTCTTGTCTGCAGGCAGTAGAGTTTCCCCTTTTCTATGGTAAACTCCAGGTCCTGGACCTCGCGGTAATGGTCCTCCAGGGTGTGCCGCAACTTTTCCAGTTCAGGATAAATCGCCGGCATTTCTCTTCTCAGTTTGAGAATCGGCTTGGGCGTCCTGATCCCGGCAACCACATCTTCGCCCTGGGCGTTGATCATATATTCCCCAAAGAACCGGTTCTCCCCCGTAGCCGGATCACGGGTAAAGGCTACTCCGGTTGCACTGTCATTCCCCATATTTCCAAAAACCATCGTACAGATATTTACCGCCGTGCCGTTGGCCATCTCTTTGGTAATGTTGAATTCTTTGCGGTAATCCACGGCTCTTTTTCCGGACCACGACCCAAAGACAGATTCGATGGCAAGTTCCAACTGATCGTAGGGATCCTGGGGAAAAGGCTTTCCGGTTTTTTCCTTTACAATGTTCAGAAAGAGGCCACAGGCTTCCTTGAGAGCTTTTCCATCCAGATCCACATCCTGTTCCGCCTTGTACTTCTTTTTTATGGCATTAAAAATCTGGCTGAAATCGTCGTCCTTCATTCCCAGAGCCACTGATCCAAAGAGCTGGATCAGTCTTCTGTAAAGATCGTAAACAAAACGTTCATCCTTTGTGAGCGCAATGAACCCCTCCACCGTTTCCGCATTGAGACCCAGATTCAAAATGGTATCCATCATGCCGGGCATGGATATGGCGGCGCCGGACCTTACTGAAACCAGAAGGGGATTTTTGGGATCTCCGAAGTTTTTTCCCGTCTTTTTTTCAAGCGCAACCATGGCTGCATGGACCTGTTTGGAGAGCTCCGGACGAAGGCCTTTTTTCTTGTCTTCGAGATGGGATAGACATGCCTCGGTCGTGATCACGAACCCCGGGGGTACAGGAAGCCCGATCTGCGTCATTTCACATAGATTTGCACCTTTTCCACCTAAGAGCTTCTTGTTTTTCCCATCTCCCTCATCAAAAGAGTACGCAAATTTTTTGGATCCCATAGCTATCTCACTCCTTATTTTTCCGCCTTGCATATTCAAACAGGTAAGCAAGGCAAAACAGTATTAATCCCAGCCCCAGTATTCGCTCAGTGGAGATATCCCGAAAGAATACCAGGGAAACAATATAGGCAAAACAGAAGGCCAAAATAAGACGAATAAATACGAGGATAAATTTTCTCACAGACGTCCTTTCATGCAGAAGCAGCACATTTCCTGTCCGGGACTCTGCCGCAACATGGAAAAAGTACTCTGGTCTCCATTTTTTTCTTTATAATGAATAAGTATACCATAGACAGGAATTAGTCAATCATGCAAAATTCAGATATTAGGAGAACCGAAAAAGAACTTCTTCAAAATTTTTTACTTTTCCTCCGCGGAACTCGATCCCTTCATCTTTGAGCATTTTTATTTTTTTCTGTATGGCGGTTCCCGATGTCTTTCCTTGAAATCCCCCAATCCGACCGGATGTGGCAACAACCCGGTGTCAGGGAACCTCGGGTGCATAGGGGTTCCTTCGCATGGCCTGCCCGACTCCCCGATATGCTCTGGTTTCCAGGGCATGGGCAATTTCTTTATAGGTCGTTACGCGCCCTTTAGGCACCTTCCTTAAAAGATCGTACGCTTTATCGGCAAAGGTCTTCATTCGATTCTCACTCCGGCGTTGCGTTAAGTTGGACCATTACATCGAATATGGGCAGCCTTTGTCCGGTAAATTCGCCAATCCACTTGTCGTAAATATCAAATATCTTTTTTGACCGGTAAAGATCAGATATGGCGCGATCTGCAACAAGACGAAAGTCTGCATCATTTCGCCTTACGGCAAATGCGAAAGGCTCAAAGGAGAATACGTTGGGATCAATCACAAATTTCATTCGATCATCGGCTTTTGAAGCGATGCCGATAAGTACGATCTGATCAGCAGCATAGGCATCGATTTTTTTCTTTCGTAAGGCTTCGACGCTTTCTTCTGCTGAATCAAACAAGACAATTTCCGCGTTCGTTGATGTTTCTTTAAGTAGGTTTTTCAAGAAAACAGCGGTCGTTGTGCCTTTCGCGACTCCAATTTTCTTTCCGGCAAAACCGGAAGAACCACGAGCCTTATCATTTCTCATGGTCATTAGTGAGGCGCCGGTAACAAATGTCAGTTGCGTAAAATCAACAAGTTCACCACGGGAAAGCGTTTTGGTCGTTGCGCCACATAATATGTCGATTTTGTTATCGGTCAGGGCTTTAAACCGACCTTCAGCCGTTACGGGAACGTATTCCACTTTTACTTTCGCGCCAATTTTTTTTTCAACTTCAGTTACGATAGATTTACAGAGATCAATAGAGTAGCCATTCGGTTTGCCGCCTTTGTCCAAAAAGGACATGGGTGGTTCGGACGTACGATAGCCGATTCTGATTTCACCGGTTTTTTTTATCTGTTTAAGGGTTCCTGTGAGTTCTTGAGCGGATAGCGGGCTTGCGAAAAAAACGATCAACAAAATAAATGCCAATTTATTTCTCATAATGCTTTTTCTCCTTTGTGATAGTGAGTAAGATGAAGTGATAAGAGCTTGCTTTGCTGGGGAAAACCATAGGTGAACTCCCCTTGAGTGTCAATGGTAAAAATAAGCGATCGAGCCTCCCCAGATAATAGTGGGGGATAAGAGGGGAAATAGAGAGGTTTTCGGAGGGATAATGCTTTCAAAATGGTGGGCGATGCGGGATTTGAACCCGCATACCTATAT
>DUZB01000401.1 GCA_013349725.1 Deltaproteobacteria bacterium
TGAATCTGTCGCAACTAAACGGTAAAAAGGTTTTTTCTTGGCGCCCATTCTTGTTAATCGAATTCTAACTGCCATCTGCTTAGTTTAACCCCCTGTTATGTGAGCCAATCTCAAAACGCCCCCTTTTGCCCGATCTCTGCGTCAGGCTCACATTTTAATCCTCGAAATATCGAATATATTCCTGTGGTTAAAATGTTCGCCTTCNTTGATATCGAACAAAATTGAACATTTTGAAACTGNCTCATGTGTATGTGTTTATCCAAACAGCGAGGACAGGCCCCGCAACCCACCTTTTTTTGTAAAACGCTCCATCATCTTCTTCGTCTGCGCAAAATTTTTCAGGAGACGGTTTACATCCTGCACGGTGGTTCCACTCCCCATGGCAATTCTACGTCTTCTGCTGCCATTTATAATCTTGAATTTTCTTCTTTCGACCGCCGTCATGGAATTAATGATCGCTTCCACTTTGACCAGTTCTTTCTCATCCGGTTTCATCCCTTTCATTGCTTTCAACTTCCCCATACCGGGAAGCATCCCCAGGATATCGTCGAGAGATCCAAGTTTTTTCATCTGTTTGAGCTGGGAACGAAAGTCCTCGAGATCGAACTCATTTTTTTTCAGTTTTTTCTCTAATTCTTTTGCTTCTTTCTCACTGAATTGATCTTGAGCCTTTTCGATTAAGGAGAGAACATCTCCCATTCCAAGGATTTGGGAAGCCATCCTATCGGGATGAAAAGGCTCCAGAGCACTGATCTTTTCCCCGACCCCGACAAATTTTATCGGCTTGCCCGTCACAGCACGTACGGACAGTGCGGCTCCTCCCCTGGCATCGCCTTCCATTTTGGAGAGCACCACGCCGGTGATATTCAGACTCTCGTTAAACTGTCCGGCTACATTGACCGCATCCTGCCCGGTCATTGCATCTGCAACCAGCAAAATTTCCGACGGATTAACCCTGGTCTTGATCCTTACCAGTTCATCCATCAGGGTTTTGTCGATGTGCAGGCGCCCCGCAGTATCAATGATCAGGACATCTGCTCCTTCTTGTTTTGCCCTGCTCAAGGCTGCTACACAGATGTCATCCGGCTTACTGTCAGACTCAGAAGGAAAAACCGGTACATCAATTTCTGCGCCAAGCCTCTTCAGTTGTTCAATGGCGGCCGGCCTATATACATCAGCGGGAACAAGGTAAGGCTTTTTTCCCTGTTTGCGAAGGTATTTTGCAAATTTGGCGGCAGTCGTCGTTTTTCCGGAACCTTGAAGTCCCACCAACATGATCAGGTGGGGAGGGGCGCCCTCAAACTCAAGCCCATGCTGGGCGTCTCCCATGAGCCGGGTCAGTTCCTCATTAACGATCTTGATAATCTGCTGACCCGGAGTAAGGCTTTCCAGGACTTCCTGCCCCACGGCCCTGTTCCGAATATCACTGACCAGTTCTTTTACTACTTTGTAATGAACGTCCGCCTCCAGTAGGGCCAGGCGAACTTCCTTGAGGGCATCCTGGATATTCTTCTCCGTCAGTCTGCCCCGACCGGTCAGCTTTTTGAAAACCCCGTTTAATTTATCGGATAAGCTCTCAAACATGATTTCTCTTGAACATGATAAATTTTCAGTATATTTTAAGTGACCTTTTTTTGTCAATAAAAAAACGGGGCCGAAGGAAACTTTACTCCTAATTCTTCGATATTACCACATTTTAGCTCTTTTAACACGAAAATATTTGGAGCTACGGCAATTCTCATTATGGCTATTTCTCCCATGCATCAGATCCATAATGAGAATTGCTGCATGAGGCAATTTTTGGGTTGCCATGAAAGCCGATACCATCTACTATCCGAGTGCTCAGCCTTTTTGCCGCGAAGTTTACGAAAAGTGATGAAGTTAAGTCTAGCCAAAGATATTTTAAATTTCATCCTGTAAAGAATTCAGGAGTCAGAAGGAAAGGGAAGGGAAGGCGTTTTTTTTGATTCTGGATTCTGACTCCTGAATACTGTGTGATGAAGTATACGTTATTACAATGGGTTATGCATTGTGAGAGATAATCTCTCAGATTTAATCTGTAAGAATCTATATCATATGAAGAATTCACTGGACGATGAAGGAATCATTCGACCACACAAAGGCAGAAACGATCCTGCTCTGGGAAACGACGTGATCATGACCATGATTCCGTCTGATCTTGTTTATCTTGCAGGCAGGATCGGCGCAAAAAAAGTGGCATTCCCGGGTTCCAGGCTGTATCCGTTATATGTGAGCGAAGAAAAAAACAGCCCGTTTCTGGCCATTGTCGGTCCTTTCACTGGCGCTCCGCACGCGGTTATGGCTCTGGAAAAACTGATCGTCCTGGGGGCGAAAAGGATCTGGGTCCTTGGCTGGTGCGGATCTCTGCGGCAGGATGTGCGGGTTGGAGACATCATTCTTCCTACGCTTGCCATTTCAGAGGAGGGTACATCGAGGCATTATCCTATCGGCGAAAAATCTATTGAGCCGGACAGGGATCTCAACCGGGCGCTTTTGGAATATATGGAACAGGAACAGGTTCCCTTTTCTTCCGGGGCTGTCTGGACAACGGATGCCATTTATCGGGAAACCCCTGAAAAAGTCAGGCATTTTCAAGGGCGGGGTGTTTTGGGGGTAGAGATGGAACTGTCCGCGCTATTCACGGTGGCCCTGTATCGTTCCGTTTCCATGGCCGGGTTGCTGGTTGTTTCAGATGAACTATTTGAATGTAAATGGACTCCAGGTTTTTCAAATCCCGCACTCAAGAGAGGGTCTCGCCGTGCGGCTGAGATTCTCCTGAGCGGAATAGGGCACCCGGCCGGGAGAACCGTTCGCTGAAGTCAATTCTTCTGGAGAACTTTGATGCATGTAGAAAACGGTGTGCTTGCCATCGACATTGGAAGCGGCACCCAGGATATCCTTGTATGGCGCCATGGCATACCCATGGAAAACTGCCCAAAAATGATCCTTCCCTCTGCAACCACCATCCTTGCCAGGAAAATCGACCAGGCCACAAAACATGGGGAGCATCTCTTTCTTTCGGGAACTGTGATGGGGGGCGGCCCATCTTCCGCGGCGGTACGCCGGCATCTGAAAGCAGGGTTCAGAGTAACCGCCCTGGAAAGGCCTGCGCTTACTTTCCATGACAACCTGGATAAAGTCCGAAGAATGGGCATTGAAATTGTTGAAAAAAGACCTACTTTCAAACCTCTAACGGAATTGACCATGGGAGATCTGAACCTGTCGGCCATTGATCAGGCCCTGGCTCTTTTTGGTGTTTCGCTGCCGGAAACCATGGCTGTTGCCGTCCAGGACCACGGTTTTTCTCCGGACGAGAGTAACAGGGTGTTCCGGTTCAGGCAGTGGGACGAACTTCTGCATGCGGAAAAGGGGTTTTCTGATCTGTTGTATGAAAATCCGCCGGACCACTTGACCCGGATGCGGGCCATCTGTGAAATCGCGCCGGGAGCACTGGTTATGGATACGGGTGTGGCCGCCGTACTTGGAGCCCTGACTGACCCCTGGATTTCAGCACGGCGGGACGAAGGGGTTGTCATTGTCAATATCGGCAATGAACATATCCTGGCGGCCCTGGTTCAGGGAAACAAGGTCTGGGGTATTTACGAACACCACACTTCGCTGATGGACCCTGAAAAACTCAAGGAACATCTGGCGCGTTTCAAAAACGAGGATCTTTCCAATCAGGAAATTCTGGATGAAATGGGCCACGGATGTGCGGTCCTTCCGGGGGCATCCCGGCTGGGCTCTTTTCACCATCTTGGTGTAACCGGTCCCAATCGCGAGCGTTTTTCCGCACTTAACGGGCATATGGCGGCTCCTTTTGGCGACATGATGCTGACCGGATGTTTTGGGATTTTAGAGGCCGTAAAGAAGAGGTTGACACCACAGAATGGATGAAATAACCGAAAAGATTCATCAATTATCCGAAACCATCAAGCGGCACAACCGGATGTATTACGCCCTGGATGACCCCGAAATATCGGATGGGGAATATGACAGGCTTTTCAGGGAATTGCTTGACCTTGAAAAACAATATCCGGAATTTGCGACCCCTGATTCACCCACCAGAAAGGTCGGAGCCGAACCCCGGAAAACTTTTTCTCCAGTAAAGCACCGTGTATCGATGCTCAGCCTTGAAAACAGTTTCAAAGACCAGGACCTGATCGATTTTGATGCAAGGATTAAGAGATTTCTGGGAGACGACAGCGATGTTGAATACGTGGTGGAACCAAAAATCGATGGATTAGCGGTAGAGATCGTCTACGAAAAGGGGGCGCTTGTCGTGGCTTCCACACGGGGTGACGGTTATGTGGGAGAAGATGTAACCGCAAATATCAAAACGATTCTCACGGTTCCTCTGAAATGGACACAAAAGAAGAGCACACTATCCCCGCTCGATCTTCTTGAAGTGAGGGGAGAAGTCTATATGGAAAAGGCTGCGTTTGAAGAATTGAATCGCAGCAGATTGGAGCAAAATCTTCCTCCCTTTGCCAACCCTCGAAATGCAGCAGCCGGGTCTTTGCGGCAGTTAGATCACAGGATAACAGTCAAGAGACCTCTGAACATGTTCTGTTACGGAATCGGGTCCATTTCCGAATCGACCTTTAACACCTACTACGAGATGATGCTGGTTCTCCAGGAATGGGGGTTTCGCGTAAACCGGCCCCACATGAAATTGTGTCGGGGCGCAGAAGATGTCATCGCGACCTGCCATGCAATTGAAGAGAAAAGAGATCAGTTCTTTTATGAAATTGACGGGGCGGTGATTAAAGTGAACCGTCTGGACCTGCAGGCCCGGCTGGGGATGAAATCCAGAAGCCCGCGATGGGCTATGGCCTGCAAATTCAAGCCTACGCAGGAGACAACCAGGATCCTGAAAATTGAGGTTCAGGTTGGTCGAACCGGAGCGCTTACCCCTGTGGCCTATCTGGAGCCGATCGAAATAGGCGGCGTAACCGTAAGGCGGGCTACACTGCACAACCCCGATGAGATAAACAGGAAGGATGTCCGTGAAGGAGACACGGTTGTTGTGCAGAGGGCAGGCGACGTGATCCCGGAAGTAGTGAAAGTTGTGACATCAAAAAGGACCGGAAAAGAGAAAAGGTTTTACCTGCCTTCCCATTGCCCCGTATGCGGTTCCGTCGTTGTAAAACGGGAGGGTGAAGGGATTCTGCGATGTGAAAATCTCCTTTGTCAGGCCCAGGTAAGGGGCTCCCTGAAACATTTTGTCTCTAAAGGGGCCATGAATATGGATGGTCTTGGAGAAAAGATCCTGGACCAGTTGATGGCAAAGGAACTGGTGCGTGATGAAGCGGATCTGTACAATCTGACCTTGGAAAATCTTCTCACTCTTGATAAGATAAAGGAAAAATCGGCCCGAAATCTTTTGAATGCCATTGAGAACAGCAAAAAGGTCACATTGTCAAAATTCATTTTTTCCTTAGGCATCAGACATGTGGGGGAATATGTGGCAGCGATTCTTGCGGATCATTTTGGAACTTTTCAAATGCTGCAGAAGGCCCAGGAGCCTGATCTTCTTGCCATCGAAGGAATCGGGCCTCAAATCGCAGAAAGTATTGTGTCCTATTTCGAAGATGAGCAGAAAAGGACGCTCATCGGCCGGTTGCTGAGCGCGGGTATCGAAATAGAATTTGAAACCACCCACGCACCCTCTGCTTCGCCTGTGCAGGGCAAGGTTTTTGTCCTTACCGGCACGCTTCGTTCCATGAAGCGTTCCGAAGCCAAGGAGGTCATCGTTAAACATGGAGGCAGGATGGCGTCTTCCGTAACGGCAAACACCGACTTTGTGGTGGTGGGGGATTCTCCGGGCTCAAAATTAGGGAAGGCGGAAAGCCTCAACGTACGCATCCTTGAGGAAAAGGACTTTCTGGCTTTGCTGGGCATTTCGTAAGACAATTCGGGCTTGGTTCTAACTTCGCCCACTTGATCCAATTAGTGGAGAGTACGTTCGGAAGGTCATAATCTTAATCGTAGTCATAATCTTACTCTTTTACGGCCTATTTTAGAGCTGCCCGATTAAGATTACGAGTAAGATTATGAGTAAGAAAATAAATCTAATGGACCACGTTAGAACCAAGCCCGACAATTGGTT
>DUZB01000344.1 GCA_013349725.1 Deltaproteobacteria bacterium
TCCCACGTTTTCTTCGAGATACGCGAAAAGACGATCATCCGCGATGGCGGCATGTTTGACGATTTCCGCCAGACCGCATCCCCGGTCCCGGTCCGAGAGTGTTTTTAGGACCTCGGGATCACAAATGACGAACGCGGGTTGATTGAACACGCCCACCATGTTTTTGTAACCGGAAAAATTCACGCCGTTTTTCCCGCCCGCACTGGCATCCACCTGTGCCAGTAACGTGGTTGCCGCAAAACCGAACCGGACACCCCGCAGGTAGGTAGAGGCCACGAATCCGGTGATATCACATACGATACCGCCGCCGATCCCCACAATAAAAGCGGTTCGATCTATTTCATGGTCTACCAGTTTCCGGAAAATATTCTGGACCGTCTCAAGGTTTTTGATGCCTTCCCCCATGCCGATCTCAATGACCCGGGCTTCGGGGAATTGGTCTCCGTAAAGACGGCGGACATTCTCGTCGGTGATGATGACCGTTTCGGACGGCGGTAAATAGGCGCCGAGGTTTTCAAGTTTTTCCCCCACAAGGAGGGTGGTTTTGCCGGTACTGCCGCGTATCTCAAGGGTTTTCATCTGTATTGCTCCGAATAAAGGTATTTTATCGATAAAGGGATCAAACCACAGCTGCCACGGAGTACCTTCCGTTTCCGGTCTGAACCGGGCCCCCCGACCGGGCAAAACCGTTTCGCTTCAACTGCTGGTGGGCCGTTCGCAGTAAGTGTTCGGTGATTTCCCAGGATATACACTGATCCGTGATCGACACCCCGTATGTCATGGTCTTCAAATCGCCGGTATTCGTCTGGTTGCCTCCATGAATGTTGCTTTCGAGCATCATTCCGACTATGGCATCGTTGCCGTCCATCTTCTGGTTGATGACATCCTGCCAGACAATGGCCTGGTTTTCATGATTCTTCCAGGAATTGGCGTGGGAGCAATCCACCACGATAGCGTCGGACAAGCCCTTTTTTTGCAGTTGATCGATTGCCTGGCGAATGCTGACGGAATCGTAATTGGGTCGGTCTCCTCCCCGTAAAACCAGGTGGGTATAGGGATTTCCGGTGGTATTGACGATGCTGGCCCGCCCGTTGGGATCAATGCCTATAAAGCTCTGGGAAGACCCGGCCGCGATCATGGCATTGACGGCATTATCCAGGCCGCCGTCCGTGCAGTTTTTGAACCCGACCGGCATGGAGAGGCCCGATGCCATTTCGCGATGTATCTGGGATTCGGTGGTCCGGGCGCCGATGGCGGCCCACGAGACCAATCCGGCAATATATTGCGGCGTAATGGGGTCTAACATCTCCGTCCCCGTGGGCAGCCCCATTTCCGTAATATGGAGCAGAAGCTTGCGGGCCTTTCGGATACCGGTCATAATGTCATAGGTGTCATCCAGGTGGGGATCATTGATCAGGCCTTTCCAGCCGATGCTGGTCCGCGGTTTTTCGAAATAGACCCGCATGACCACCATCAGGGTTTCTGCCACTTCCTTTCTCAGCCGATTTAACCGCTCCGCATAATCCAACGCGGCGGCTTCATCATGTATGGAACACGGACCTGCCACCACCAGCAATCTCTTGTCTTCTTTCTTCAAGATATGCTGGATCTCTTCCCTGCTCTCTAATACCGTTTCACCGGCGCGCTCTGAGATGGGGAATTCTTCCTTTAAGGCATCGGGGGCGATCAAGGGATTGAATGAGCGTACATGAACATCGTAAGTCTTTCTCATGGCGCATGTTCCTTTTCCTGGAAGTAAAAGGGCCGGGAGAAGCAGTGCTTCACGCGGCCCGTAAAACAAAAAAAGCCGCGGGCTTGTCTGCCGGCGACTTATTACTGGGTTGAATGTGGAAACTTTCAGCAGGGCACAGGCAGACAGGTGGTATAAAAATACAACCAATAATAAAGAAATCTGTCTGTAAACCGGTGCGTCACTGGACTCTTCCTCAAATGGTTCATTTATAATTCTAACTACAATGGATAGTGTTGACTACAAAAATATTCCGGTGATGTCAAGGTTTTTTTTTACTCAGACGGCCTGGAGCTGAGATGTCCCACCTGTAAGTGGGATTAATTCTGAGGTAACCCTAACGGCGGCGCGATCCGCCCAATATGCCGCCCAGCAGGCCGCGTAAGATCTGGATTCGGTTTCCCGGTTGGCCTAAGATCTCGTTCGGAATATCGTCTGGAAATTGGGAGCAGAAGTACGCGCCGACGCCTTTGGAGCGGATGATTCGTATGACTTTTTATTTCCCGCCAATCTTCAGATAATCATTCATGGTTCCTGCGGCGCCAAGTCTCAGCTTATGGGTCAGGTATACAAAAAGATAGGCGGTCTGCATGGCATCCTGGAGGGCATTGTGTTCCCCAAACTTTGGCAGATGAAACTCTTCACTCAAGGACGTAAGTCTGTAGGAATTCGGCTTTTCGTGATGGTCTAAATAGGGGCCGTTTAATGACTCCTTGTAAGCCATGGCAAGCCGCATGGTATCCAGGCTTGAACTTTGAATGATTCCACCCAGATAATTCTGGCTTGCGCGATTCACAAAACCCAGATCCAGAAGCACGTGATGCCCTACCAGAAACGCGCCCCCGCAATAATCCACAAAACGGGGAAGGACGTCCACAACGCTCTCGGCCCCTGACAATTCGTGAGGAGTAATTCGATGGATGAGGGTACTGGCAGTATACAGCTTTCCCCGTGGTTTGATCAGCGCATAAAATGTGTCTCCACAACAGATCTGCAAATTTCTTATGCGTACGGCGCCAATGGCAATAATCTCATCCTTGCGCTGGTTCAGGCCGGTCAATTCGGTGTCAAAAACCACAAATTCACAGTCCCGGACAGGAAGGTCTTTGTCGGCGGCAACGCTGATGAGATTATTTGCAACGATAGAGGGATGCGTTGGTTTTTTAGATGAGAAAAGATTCTTTATATGCTTTGTGAGCGGCATGAATCGTCAATGGTGGAATGTAAGAGCCTCGGCAAGGTTTTTGGGTTTAAAGCATTTTGTGTATAAAAATTAACGTTTTTTTCCAAATCCGAACTCATATCGCGTAAAGTCCTGCAAACGCCTGATCACCTCGAAAACCTCTTTCAGTGTCTGTTTTTCCAGATTAGAGAGATCTCCGGGATTGATCTTATTGTCCGGCACTTGCCCGCCCTCTATCAAGTGGAGTTGATGAATCAGCCTCAAATGCTTCAACAACTCGTACGCCTCGACAAGTTCGGGTCCCAGGTCACTGGGGAGATGCTGCCTCTCCAACAGCAAGCGCAGCCTTTCCAGCGTGTTGGTCTTACAGATCCCGTGCTTCAAGGCCATGGCCCGTGCAAAAACCACGAAAAAAATCAGGCTTTTGGCCTCTATATCGAGAGTCTCTCTGTATTGGCCGTCCTTTTCGACTACAGAATTTCCATAAAAAGAGAGAGGCGGTTGCGTTGAAACACAGCTTTGGACCAGAAAGCGCAGGAGGTGTTCATCTCCCCGGGTCAAGGCATGTACTTGCTCTCTCAACTTTTCCGCAAGCGAAGCATTTCCAGCACCGGACCTGAAATCAAAAAACAGGTCAGGGTCAAAATTTCTTTCCCGGTCCGGAAATCCGGACCAATCCCGAAAGTATCTGTCCCACACGGATTGAGGCTGGCGCCACTTCAGATCTGCGGCCGTGTGGTCGCCGGGCTCCGATGGATACCCGCAGGCAATCAGATGTCTGACGGCCTGTTCGGATAACGTCCTGAAATATTCTTCTGCTTCCCTGCCTGTGTTTTCATCCGGGCAGTCTTCATAAACAATGGCATTGGCCTGGTTCCCTTTGAAAACTTGTTCCTGACGTCCTTCGCTGCCGATTAACAACCAGGAAAAGGGCTGGGGAGCCTTCCCGATTTCCTCTTGAAGCAGCGTGAGCAACCGGTCCAGTACATGGTCGTTTAACACCGAGATCATCCTGGTTACATTGCAGGCTTTCGCCCCTTCTTCAATAAGCGGACGTACGATCATGGGGATCTTCCTGCTGAGTTCATACAGACCGCTGATCTGTTGCTGTGCCTGGATCTCCCGGAAAATAAAGTAGGGGGAACTGCCCTGGGCCACCATGATATCGTGGGTGGTGAGCATCTTTGTGATCTTCCCATTTTCTTCAATGGCAAGATGGTGAATGCGGTTTTCTATCATGGTGAGCAATGCGTCAAAACAGACGGCATGACCGGAAATGGTCTGAACCGGCGCCGCCATGATTTCCGATGCCTTGGTGCGATAATCGAGCCCCTTGGCTACCACCTTGCCGCGAATATCTTTGTCCGTGACAATGCCGACTATTTCCCCCTGGTCATCCGTCAACAGAATGGACCCGATCTTTTTCTCCGACATCAGCAGGGATGCCTGCTGGACCGAGGTGTGCAGCGGTGCGGTAAAAAGCTGTTCTTTGGAGAATTCCCCGACCTTTGCGCTAAAAAGGAAAAGGGCGCCTTCGGCCCGGGGCGAAATTTTCTGCTGCCGAAGCGCGGAATATACCGGCTGGACCATCTTCTCCGACATGGTGCTGAGGTAATGCCGTTTTACTTTGTGGTTCGTCTCTATAAGATTCAGGAAATCCTTTTTGTCAAACAGAAAACAGAAGGTGTCATCCAGGGTTTCAATATTGAGATTTGCCCTGGTATTTTGAATAATGGGAAGAGCCCCGAAATGTTCCCCTTCCCCCCGAAAGTCCTTTAAGATAGTGTTCCCAAGGGCATCCAGCCGGTAGCTGCGCACCCCCCCCTTCTGGATGACGAAAAAGTGGGTTACGTCCGTTTCGCCCTGACGAAAAATGAGTGTTCCCTTTGGGAAAAAATCGATGGTGGCTCTTTGGGCGAACTTCATGAGATCGGTTCGAGTCAGTTCGCTGAAGGGGAATTTGTTGCCTAAAAATTCCAGAACAGTCGCATGGGAAACAGCATTTGTATTCATGAAACCGCCTAAACCAGAAAACAGGAGGATGAATGTCAGTTATGTGAACAACGTCTATCTGAAATCAAGCTTGATGGTCCCGTAAAAAGTCAAAAATTATTCGTTTTCGTCATTCCCGCGAACGCGGGAATCCAGGAACATCAGGCGCTTATGGACTCCCGCGTTCGCGGGAGTGACGGCCTTGGGGACTTTTTACGAGACCATCAAGCTTGAGTATCACACAAATCCACCATGAGCCAATGAGGTTTTGTGGACTATCCGTCTTTCTTTTTTACAGGCGCCGGTATGAGACTTTCTTTTGGAAACAGCTTAAAATATAAGAACGAAGAAATAGCGATCATTGCAAGAACGAACAAGAATTCAGGAAAATGCCGATTCTCTTGATGGATAAGCGACAGGGCGGACAGGATGCAAAGGAACATGTAACCGCTTCGTCGAAAGAAGAGGACCTCTTTCAGGATGTACATATTGATCATGGGAACAACAAGAAGGACGATCATATAAATGCCCCTTGCATAAAGAACCACTCCCAGAATTTTACTGATCGTTACGAATAGAACGATCAGAGACAGAAAGAGGTTCAGATACCTGTACGCATTTTTATCCTTCAAAAGCGCCTTGTTATTTAAATAATGCCGCAGTTTGGGCGCCGTTTCACTGTTTTTAAGCCGTTTCCAGATCTGGAATCTGTCGTTGCCTTCTGAAAGCAGCAAATCTACGTGATCGTTCAGTTCATCTTTCATGGGATTGCTCGAAATGACTCATAACTTTGCAGTCTCTGATGGGGTTTTGTTTTTAAGTGCTGCAGGCCTTTCACCGACCCTGTTCTTCCATTTGACGAGGAGAGATATCATAGAAGAATAAAAAAGTACAACTTTTCTTCTTTTTCTGGTAAATTAGGTTTATCGTCGTAGTCTTCGGCATGCGTTCCTCCCACTCACTCGGATCAGGCACAATGCATCTGTGCAAAGCACTTTTTGGGCTTGGTTCTAACGTGGTCCATTAGGTTTATTTTCTTACTCATAATCTTACTCGTAATCATAATCGGGCAGCTCTAAAATAGGCCGTAAAAGAGTAAGATTATGATTACGATTAAGATTATGACCTTCCGAA
>DUZB01000124.1 GCA_013349725.1 Deltaproteobacteria bacterium
ATAATCTTACTCTTTTACAGCCTATTTTAGAGCTGCCCGATTATGATTACGATTAAGATTATGAGTAAGAAAATAAATCTAATGGACCACGTTAGAACCAAGCCCAACAGATCAGTGGGAGGAAATCATGCAAAAAAAAATATTAATCGTTGATGACGAGCCCAATATTATTGTTCCCCTTGAGTTCCTGATGGAACAGAATCATTATGACGTCAAAGTGGCGGATACCGGGGAGAAAGCCCTTGATTTGATTGAAAATTATGATCCGGATCTCATCCTCCTCGATATCATGCTGCCGGGGATGGACGGATATGAGGTCTGCCAGAAAATCAAAATGAATCCCCGCTTTAAAACCATGAAAATCGTATTTCTTTCAGCCATGGCAAGAAGCATTGATATCGCAAAAGGGATGGGGCTTACCGCGGATGACTACATCACAAAACCCTTTTCCAATGCCCATGTTGTGGATCGTATAAACGAGCTTTTAAAGGATAAATAAACCCGTTATTCAGTGATGAATTCTTTAGTTAAACGCATTTGAAGCAGCTTTATCTTCTTGAGCACTTCTTTTAACATTCTTCGTTCTATTTCAGATAATTTCTTGGGATGGATGTAATTATCCGGTTTACTATTCTCACCTAAAATCGCATTGATCTGCCGCATAAACCGAAGCTGCAGTAAAAAACTATAAGCCTGTTCAATCTCGTTGTAATCATCCCGGTCAAGCACACCTTTGATGTATAATTGATACAATCGGCTCTGGGTGTTGGTCTGGATGATGCCGTTTTTCAAGGAATAGATGCGAGCGAAATCAACCATCGGCGCCATGCAGGTTTTGATATCCAGGGTTTTTTTATGCGTGCCTTTGGATTCCATTAAGAAATTACCAAAAAAACCGATGGGAGGGCGAAAACCCAAGGAATTCTGCGTCATAAATCTTAAAAATCCGGATCGCGCTTTTAGAGAGTGTACCAGATGAAGTCTTAATTCCTCTGTAAGATTCTTGTCTCCATGGGCATGCCTGAAATCAAAAAAGATCGTGGTATGCAGGAGATTCTCAGGTTCCGCGGTACGAATCCATTTGGTAAAATACCTTTTCCAGGTGGAAAGAGGCTGGCACCATTTTTCATTGCTGGCCATGATCCCGCCCAGACAAAGATCATAGCCTGCCTGATCCAGCCATAAACATATCTTTTGGCCCAGTTCGAGAAAATAGTGTTGAACGGCCTCTTTCGTCAGGCCGGCGCCTGGATCGATGTCTTCAAAAATAATGGCATTGTCCTGATCGGTCTTCAGTGTCTGCTCCTGCCTTCCTTCACTGCCAAGGGTAATAAATGCAAACGAGACAGGCGGCGGACCCTGTTCATTGAGTGCAAATTCAATAACCTTTTTTAGAATCGCGTCGGAAAATGTGGTGATCAGCCAAGTCACAGTCTTGGTCTTTGTCCCGCTGGTTAACATGCTGTGGATCAATCTGGGCAATTGGCTGTGTTTGCCCATAATGGTTTCCAAGGTCTTTGACTGGCTGATTTCACGGATAAGGGCGGTATAATTGAGTTCGGTTAACAGGCGATTGTCCAGTTCCGGGTCCAGGCCGGATTTGTTGAACAGCTCAGGATTATACATCTCAAATTGTGCTTCGGGCAATACAATCATCGGCTTTACAACCTGACCGTCCTCTGGTTTATCTCCAGGTATCAACAGCCTGAGATATGGCATTGCCGATTCATCACCTGCCTCAAACGTCCAAAGGGCAGCATGATTGGCATTGATGGCCTCTTTTAAGGTCAAAGGAAATATCTGCCCTGAAATATCAGGGTATCGATCTTCCCATTTTTTAATCGTACCTGCTTCAAGTGCCTGGCCCTGCCAGTGAAGATCAATGTTGACAATCCTATCACTCATGGCAACTGAGCCCGAAAACGCTTGAATCCCTGTCTTATCCTTTAACTGACTCAGCAGAAAAAGAATCACCATGATAAGCGCATACCGGTCTGCTTTAATACATATATCCGTATCAATATCGTCCAGACTCAATTGAATGTCTAACTTTTCGCCTGACCTTCTGGCAATGGTTTCAAGAAAATCCGCCGCCGGTATGGTTTCCATGGATTTATTGATTCCGGTCAGACTGGTATAGTTTTCTGAGACCTCATTTAAAATACTACTCAATGCAAGGGATTCATTTTGAATAATCTCTTTAAATTTATCCTGGCGGGCCTGGTCCATCCCCGGATAATCCATTATTGCCTCGATGGCAGCACGTATGCTTGCAATAGGAGATCGTGCATTTTTCGCAAGAGAGTGTAAGGTGGCTTCCATTTTTTTGTCTATCTCATTCTGCCGGGTGATATCCTCTAATATCAAAACAAACCCTTTAAATTGTCCGGCAGAATCAAGCATTGGCGTTACCCTTGACCGGACCGTATTCTGATGCACTCTAAAAATAAAATAAGAGACCGTATCCAATACATTTTTTTTCAATCGTTCATTGATTTCATCCAGGGTATGTTCAATAAGATTTTTATCGATCAAAGCCGTGACCATTTGCCCCAAAAATGGAAAAGTCCCGTGATCTTCTTCCAGTTTCAACATGGCATTTACCGGCTTATTGTATAAAAGAATTTCTCCCCCGGCATTGCAGACAATGATGCCCTGGGGCAGATTGGCAAAAACCGAAGCAAAAAATCCATTCTCTTTATCCGGTTCTTTGTCAGGTTTTAAATCTTGAGGAGAATCAGTCATCTTCAAACCTTATTATTTTGGCATCAACGCTGCTTTCCCTGATTTCTGATCAATGCATCATCTTTTTCCGCAAGTCGTTGGGCGAGTTCACTTGGCGTAATGTCATGAACGGTTTTACCGATGTATTTCCGTATTCCGAGTTTCTGCACCCTTTCAGCAGACATCTTTTGACTGTAACCGGTGCAAAGAATGATCGGGATATCATGTCGGATGTTGAGTATCCCTTGTGCGAGTTTATTCCCTGTCATGTGTGGCATGGTCATATCGGTCATGATGCCCGCCGTCCATGAGCCCGGTTTTATACGGGAGCGATCCGAATGGCCCGCCTTCTTTCCACGGGAAACACTAAGACAAAGGTCGTTCCTTCTCCTTTGGCAGAGGTGACTTCAATGGAGCCCATGTGACTGTCCATGATCCGCTTTACGGTGGCCAGATCGATTCCAGCCCCATCGGCCTTGGTGCTGAAAAAGGGATTGAAGATAAAGGGGAGATCTTTTGGGTCAATGCCGCATCCATTGTCGGTTACGGCGATTCGACACTCACGCCGGCTCTCAGTGCAGGACACAGAGATCTCCCCGTTCTCTGAAAGGACATCCAAGGCATTTTCAAGGAGCACCGATACGGCCTTGACCACAAGGGCCTGATCTACCCACGACACAGTGTCCTTCACGTCCATATTCAACCGAATGGCCTTCTTTTTCAACTCCTCGCTGTATAACGCCAGGGCCCTCTCAATAATAGGCTTTACGGCCTCCTGTGTGAGACGGGGTTTCGGGAGGAGAGAAAAGCCCTCCACTTTCTTCACTAACCGCTCGATCTTACGAAGATTGGTAAGAATGAATTCATAGTACCGGTCGTGCTCATCCACGGACCGACAGGATTTGTAGAGCCTGTTGATGAACCCGCCGATGCTCATTAGGGGATTTCTCAATTCATGAGCAACTCCGCTGGCAATCTTGACCAGATCCTCATATTGATTTTCCCGCAGGGTCTTCTCGATCCGCTTCTCCCGGTCAATGTCTTGAAGATAGACCAGCACGATGTTTCTTTCAACGTTCGAATCCGTTCCCGGCCGGATGACCATGAAGGCAAAAAAACGGCTCCCGTCTTTGCGCATCAGCATGACCTGACCCTCAAAGGGCTTCCGGTCCCGAACCATGGAGAATAGATTCCCATAAAAAAAGGGCATGTCCTCCGGGGTAAAGATCCGGGATAGCTTTTGGCCTTCCAATTCCCCCGGTGCGAAACCTAAAACTTTTTCGATCCCCTCGCTCACGAAGAGGATTTGGCCATCGGAATCCATGACCATAATGGTGTGCGGAATGCTGGAAAAAACAATGTCCGCGATATCACTGGCATTGAAATAGGTGTTCAACATAGCGCCATTCACCCCCCAATCAGGGCCGACCTGGTGGTTTCCATGGTGGGCCATAAGGGTTCTTGCAATAGGGAAACACAACGGAACGTCGATCTTTAGAAATCATGCCTCATAACGGCCCAAAAATCAACACCAGAGATTGTTTGCAAAAGGGTTACCCTTTTTCAACCAACTTTGTTCGAATTCTTAATATCATATACAGCTAACGAATAATGTTTTATCGGGTGTAAATCAGGAGAGTCGAAGATCCCGTCTTCAGCGGGATTGGAGTACTGGCCTCTGGCTCGTAGATCCTACAGCTCGGAGAGAGTATTGTCGAATATCCCGGTTTTGTCGGGGGAAGGCTGGGTTCAAAAGCGGAAAAAAAGGAAATTTCAGGTTGCTTCATAGGCATCATCTATCCTCTGCCGGAGGTAGGCAAGATCGGATTCACTGTATTCAAAAACATCAAAGCAGTACCCATCCACTCCGAGGATACCTGCCGGAACGATTTGTCCCGCCTGCTTCGGATCTGTGATCTTTTCTTCGTAAAAACAAACGGACAACCAGCGGTTATCTGGATCATCATCTATGATATCTATCAGGACAAAAAGAGCCGCCTCTTTTTCACGAGATTTCCTGACACTTCCTCTCAGGGAATAGCTTACCCCAGGCCGTGGCTTGAAGTCCAGTTCAACCCCTGATTTTCCGGAGATTGCTTCTTTTAATTCCGTGAATACTTCCTTGACGTTCCCCGGATCACGGGACCACCCATTAAGAAGTTTTGAAACCGCATCCTGCATTGCATGGTTCGCTGTTGCTTCCATGCTCATCATTCATTTCTCCCCCGCTTCCGCATCAAATCCTCTCGTAAATTTTTCTGTCGCGGTCCTGCAGATACAGGTGGGTATAGGCCCCGTTGCCGCCTTCACGAAACCATTCAACCCCCTGATCTCGACAGGCTTTGCATGCCCCCCTTGGAATCTGAACGGCCAGAATATGCTGCCCAAGGCTGGATGTGGAGACGGTGGAAAGGACCCCTGCGCAGCGCCTGCAGCTTCTTATTTTTTCGTGCTGCCGCTCGTGGATGTTGTCCGTGTCGTAGAAAATGTCCCGCGCCCTTTCCACGATCTCTCCCTCGGCAATCTCCCTCTTTTCCAGGCCTTTTTTCAGAAATTTTTCTTCTATGTTATCCGAAATTTGCTCGATTTGCCGCGTGACAATCGGCGATTGAGGCCGGTAATCGGTATCGTAGTTCGGTTCCTTTACAAAGGATGTATCCAGGCCGGCCATGGCCATGATGATGCCCACATTCACATAGGGGAGGGCATCTTCCACCGCGTACCCTCCTTCCAGGACCGCGATGTGCGGTCTGAGCTGCGCGTTCAGCAGGGCGTATCCGCGGGCGGAGAAGTTCATGTTGGTAATGGGGTCATTGAAATGATTATCCTGGCCTGCTGAATTGACGACCAGTTCAGGCCGGAATTGATCCAGAAGAGGCATAACGAGCCTGTCCATCACGTAAAGAAAGCCTGCTTCCCCTGTTTCAGGCGGCAGCGGAATGTTAACGGTGGTTCCCCTGGCATTGGGTCCCCCCGCTTCATTAGGGAAACCGGATCCCGGATAAAGGGTGCGCCCATCCTGGTGTATGGAAATGAACAGGGTGTCCGGGTCATGCCAGTAGATGTCCTGGGTTCCGTCTCCATGGTGGCAGTCCGTATCCACGATGGCGACCCTGCGAATGCCATATTTCTCGCGGATATATTCTACCATGACCGCTTCTATATTGATGTTGCAGAATCCCCGGTTTCCATGAACCACTTTCATGGCGTGGTGTCCAGGGGGCCGTACGAGGGCAAACGCGCTTTCCACCTCCCCTTTCATAACGGCATCTGCAGCCACAAGGCAGCCGCCCGCGGAGATGAGGTGGCTCTCGGTCGTAACGGCGGC